>JAOUQB010000174.1 GCA_029879555.1 Nitrospirota bacterium
CAGCCCTAACTGCTTCAAAAGATAGTGCGCCAACTCAATCCTACCAGTGGCTCGCGTTGCTGGAATATGCCGAATGCCGGTCTCTCCAGATCTGGCTAGTGTCATCACTCTCCGAGCTAAATCCTCCACCCATACCGCCGAACGGAATTCGTCCTCAACAATCGTGATGGGAAGCTGGCGTTGGGTGCGGTAACGAAGCCAGTCTACATGTCCCGTACGACCATTGGGGGACGGGCCAATCGCTAATCCCGTTCGAATGATCAACGATTGTGGTCTTTCGAGAACCAGGCGCTCCGCTTCGACCCGAGTGTTTCCATAGACACTAATCGGGCATGGTGGGGATTGTTCATCATAGGTGCCATCTCCCCCAAAGACATGATCGGAGGAGACATACAGCATTCGCGTCTGCTGAGGCAGAGCTTGGAGAACCCGTTGAAGATGTCTGACGTTGACCTCTTTGGCCCACTCGGGATCTGCTTCGCATTTTGGGACATCACAGACCGCATGGCCATAGAGAAGGATGTCTGGCTGGTATTGGGAAAATATGGCATCGATCCATTCAGGATCTTTCAGATAAAGGACAGGCCAATGTCGAACAGTCGGTGCGGTATTGCCTGGTGAAGTAAAAGGGATCACGCTGTCGGAAAAGAGGCGAGCCAAATTAAACCCTAAAATAGAGGTGGCTCCGAAAAGCAGAATTGAGTGGTTCATGAGGGGTTGTATGGATGTGGTGAAGACTCGAGGGATTAGTGCTCGGTCATGAACCAGCCAGCGATGGAGAGGCGTTTGTTTTCCCCAGCTAAGGGATCGACGCGACAGACACGATGAAATCGCGGTACGGCAAAGATCGCCAAAGACCCTGGCGAGGGCGCGATGCACTGGTCGACTTCTAAACGCGTTCCTCCATGCCCATCTCGTATTTCTCGATACATAATGAGTTCCCCGCCCCAGTCCGGTTGCCATTCTTCATGAAAATAGGTGGCCAGAGCGAGCCGGCGAGTTGGCGGGATTTTCCCCTGCGCATAGGTGTAGGCATCGTCCGTATCGTCATGCGTCGAAAGGCAATCGCCGGGTCCATAGGAATAAAAATTGAAATTGATATGGCGGCCGGTAATATTGGGGAACGATTCCATATAGTTGGCGATACACGGGAGCCCGACCCGTCCCAAAAAATGCTTACCTTCTGCCGGAGCCATCTCGGCTTTAAGCCAATTGCCGCAATTGTGAAAGGCCTGTGCGACGGGCGGCATGTCAGCTAACGCCGTCCAGGTTGAGCGCTCCATGGCCTCTCGATACATCTTCCGTTCCTCAACACTCCAAAAGTTCTCCAGGATTAACACAGGGTCTTGGGCAAAAGAGAACTGTTCAGGATGAAAATTGGGAAAATTGATTTTCATGCGTGTTGCCCGCCTTCCCTTGGCCAAAGTTTTGAGCCATCAACCAAACATCTTTGTAGCAAGTTCTCTCGGGGGGTCGCAATGCGTAGACCTCAGTCTTTGCTTCTTCAAAGAGGTTCTACTCCTCCTCTTTTTCCAGCCAGGACTTGGACAGTTGGATGTTCAAGCCAAACAGATATCTGACGTATCCTTTCAGATATCGTTGGTGAGCCAATTGGTAAAATCTGAAAACGTTTACATGAGGCCATCTAGAAAAATATCTTTAAATAACAAGTGGTTGCTGCAAAATTGTTTCAAAAATTGAGGAGTGACTTTTGCTGGCAACGGTTTTGCATTACGTGGCAATAACCCTTGCTGAAGGACATTATGGTGAGGGTGCTCGAAGGTTGTTGGGTGAGCGTATTGGAAGAGGCAGGTAGTCAGTGAATGAAATAGTAGCCAAGCAGATGGGAGAGACGAAGGCCCTCTCAAACGCAAAAGTCCTCACACAGAATTTTTTGTCTGTCATGAACAAACCCATTCTCATAATTGATGATGATCGACCGGTGCGGCGGACCTTGAGGTTGTTATTAGAGAGTCATGCCTTTGACTGCAAGGAAGCCGACGATGGGTTGGAGGGTCTGACGCTGCTGGATGGAGGTCTTTCTGTCGACCTCATTCTTTCCGATTATCATATGCCAGTGATTGATGGGGTAAATTTTCTCAAAGCCTTGGCCTATCGTGTGAGTGGGCAAGGAATACCCGTGATCTTATTGAGTGGGAATATGACAAAAGAAATGGAAAAAATGGCCTTGCAGGCGGGAGCCTTTTCGATAATCGCCAAGCCCTATGATCCTCAAGAGTTGTTGGCCCTCGTGTCTCGGGCGTGTCACCGACCAATTTCCTAGATGAAAGGATTAATTTGTTGGCCCAATCTCTTAGATTGAAGAGATCAGATGTGAGCGAACATGGTCATGTGACAGGTGGAAATGAGGATACAATGTCAACGATTGTGGTGATTGATGATGAAGAGAACATCCGTTCCTCTTTACAAGAACGATTGACGATAGATGGATATCACGTGTGGGTTGCCCCGGATGGTCGCAAAGGGTTGCAACTCTATCATGATCATCAGGTGGATCTTGTCATTACCGATGTGCTCATGCCGGAAATGGATGGGCTGGAAGTGGTCCGTGCGCTCAGGCGTTTCAACTCGACCATTCCCATTATTGTGATGTCGGGAGGCGGCGGGCGTGACTTTGATTTTCTGATAGAAGCCGAAGAATTTGGTGCGACTCGGACGCTCTCTAAGCCCTTCCGCCTTGAAGAGATTGTGGCTCTGGTCCATGAGTTACTCGATTCGCATGGCCATCCCCACACCTGACCAATCTTCCTCTGCCTACAGAAGGCCTTTCACGGTAAATTTTTGACGGGCAGAAGCCGATAAAATTTAATGGATAGTACGGTCAGCTCATCCCCAAGCCAAGAAATGAGAGCTGAGCATTCTGTATGGAGCCTGCCGATTAATGGTTGCCAATCTTGACATCAAAGTGAATACGGTCGGGGCTATCATGACTTCTCGGGTGGTGACCATTGGGATGGATGATTCTCTGAGGGTGATTGAGGGCGTGTTTCGCCGGGTCAAGTTTCATCACCTCGTCGTAGTGGATGAAGGCAAGATTGTCGGTCTCCTTTCAGATCGTGACTTCTTTAAAGCCATTAGCCCGTTTGTGAATACGGTTTCAGAAACTGAGCGAGATCGGGCCACGATGGAGAAACGAGCCCATCAAATCATGTCACATCATCCCATTACCGTTCTCAAATCTTGCCCGATTGAAAAAGCGGCTAGAATGATGTTGGAGCGGGGAGTCTCCTGTCTTCCAGTCACGAATGCAGACCATACCGTGGAAGGAATTCTTACGTGGAAGGACCTGTTTAAAGTATTTCTCCCGCCAGAACCAGATTCTGTATTCTGAAGCCCTACCGGCTTCGTTCCCGCGTTTCTCATTCCTTGAAAATTTTCCCCGTCGATAACTTTAGCCTCTTCGGTTCATTCGGTATACTGCCCTATTGTCGGCCATTCCCCCTTGATTGTTATTCGAACAACGAAGGGAATCACTGGAGACCGAGGAGCAGCTTATAAGACAGAAAGGGATGTGTAAGCATGGCAGACAAACGCTTTATTCTTGAATTGGGAAAATTGCTCATCGCAGCGGCCTGGGCGGATGGCACGCTCTCCACGAAAGAAATCAATGGGCTCAAAGAACTCCTGTTTCAATTACCAGATATTTCTGGAGAGGAATGGATGGAATTGGAACTCTATATGGCTTCACCGGTTGGAGAGGCCGAACGACAGCGTCTCTTAGACCGTGTCATGGCAGGAATGGGATCCGCTTCGGATAAAGCACTGGCGTTAGAAACTCTTGGCAAACTGGTTCCCCCAGAAGCCTCAGAGAGCGATCAGCAAAGGGAAGTCGTGCAACAGCTGCGTGAGGATTTGGAGCAAGGTCGTGGCGGTTTTTGGGATCATCTTCGGCGACCATTTCGTCGTATGCTCAATCTTCGGGGTGAGCATTATCGTGACGAACAGGATCGTGAAAGCCGATTAGAAGATTTTATTAAGAACACGATTTATTTCCAAGTCACGATGGCATTACGAGATCGAGGTATGACCTTTGATTTGCCAGATGGCGAGGTGCGCAAGTTGTGCCTCGCGGCAGGTTTGATGGCCCGCGTGGCTGGTGTGGATCATGTAGTGTCGTCCGAAGAAACGACGGTCATGGGTCAGGTGCTGCAGCGTCATTGGGCCTTGACTGAAGATCAGGCACAACTGGTTGCCGAAATCAGCCACCACCGAATCTTTCGAGGGTTAGATAGCGTACGATTGGTAAAACGTTTTAAGGAACTCACGACGAGAAAGGAACGAAACGAATTTCTTCATGGTTTATTTGAAGTGGCCAATGCGGCCGATCAAACCTCGTTTGAAGAAATTGAAGAAATTCGCGGCATTGCCCAAGGCATGGATCTGAGCCACCAGGACTTTCTTGATGCCAAGTTAGCTATTCCACGTGAAGATCGCAAAGGGCTTTAGGGTTGGCATCGATGGTAGATCATTTGATGAATTCCCACGGTAGCCTCCCTGCGGCAATCATTTTTTTCGCCGTCATTCCAGACAGTGTTTGTCGGGAATCCATAGTATTGTGACGATCTCTCTTACGCCAACAAACCTCTAGAAAAATATGGCATCTAGTACTACTGGGATGGACAGCGCGCAGTCTCCGGGAAATCCACCCCCGCCGCAGGGGACTTCTTCAACAATCTCGCTGTCCGTGTTCCCCTATGCTTTTGCGATCTTTTTGAGTGCCTTTCTGCTGTTTCAAGTCGAGCCCATCATCGCTCGGTATATCCTGCCATGGTTCGGAGGCACGCCAGCCGTCTGGACCACGTGCATGCTCTTCTTCCAGGTCTTCCTTCTAGGCGGGTATTTATACGCGCACCTTCTCGCAAGCTATTTCTCCCCAAGGTACCAGGCGCTCATTCACTTGAGTCTGGTGGTGTGCTCACTGGCCTTTCTTCCTATCACCCCCGAAGAGACCTGGAAGCCGGATGGCAGCGAGAATCCTATGCTGGCGATCGTGCTCCTTCTCCTGGGGACCATAGGCGCCCCCTTTCTCTTGGTCTCAGGTTCAGGGCCCCTCCTGCAACACTGGTTCAACCGAATTCATCCGACCTTGTCACCCTACCGCCTGTATGCTTTGTCGAACTTTGGGTCTCTCCTAGGACTGGTCTCTTATCCGTTTTTCGTGGAACCCCAACTAGGGCTGAGCACGCAAACCTTCCTCTGGTCCACCGGGTACGGGCTGTACGCGGTCCTTGGGGCCTGGAGTGCAATCATGTTGTGGCGATCCGCGACGCCGAAGGATTCTTCTGAAAGTTCGGGGTCTTTAGCCGGCACACCATTGGCCCTACCGGAGAGATTGCTGACCCTTTCCCTCGCCGCATGCGGATCAGTGGTCCTGCTGGCCAGTACGAATCAAATCTGTCGGGACATTGCCGTCATCCCATTTCTCTGGGTCCTGCCCCTCAGCTTGTACCTCATTTCGTTTATTCTCTGTTTTGATCATCCACGATGGTACAACCGACGGGTCTGGGTACCCGTGCTTCTGCTCTCGCTCTCCGCAGTGGTTTACCTCCTGCTTCAGGACTATGGGGCGGTAGAGATGAATGTGTATCTCCAGATCGGGATCTATTCCGCCGCCCTCTTTGCCTGCTGCATGGCATGTCATGGGGAACTGGTTCGCTTGAAACCTTCTGCCGACCATCTCACCTCCTTTTATCTTATGATCGCGCTGGGCGGGGCCCTGGGCGGCGTATTCGTC
>JAOUQB010000015.1 GCA_029879555.1 Nitrospirota bacterium
TTGATTGGGAGAGGGGTTTCAATCCGCTCAACCGATGAAGGCATTGAGGCCTGACGAAATACGCGTTCGAAAATTTTGACAAAATACGCGAGAGTGAGCAGTGTTGAGAGGAGCACAGCACCCACAGCAAGATAATTATGCGCTTCCAAGGCTCCCAAAATGATATACCACTTTCCAAAAAAGCCACCGGTCGGTGGCAATCCGATCATTCCCATGGCGACGGCAATCAGCGAAGCCGTCAACCAGGGGGTCTGCTTGGCAATTCGCCCGATATCATCGACAGTTCGAACCCCATATTGACCGGCCGCCACTCCAGCAATGAAAAATAAAGAGGCCTGCATCACGGCGTCATTGATTAAATAAAACACGCCTCCGACAAACCCGGTTTGATTGCCCTGACTAATCCCGATTAAAATAATGCCAATATGGGAGATGCCTCCATAAGCAAAAATTCTTTTAATATCACGCTGCGCCAAGGCCAACACCGCCCCGATCACCGCCGCTAACATCCCCAACACGTCAACCAGTACCAGAACCGGAATGTTCTGAACCACAGCCTTGGCTCCCAGGACCCAAAAGATAATTCGCACCCACCCCAGAAGCGCCACCTTCGTGACCAGTGCAGCCAGGATAGGGGAAACAGAATCAGGGGCGTGGGTATACGCATCTGGAAGCCAGGCATGAAACGGCACGAGAGCCATTTTGATACCCAATCCAATAAACATAAACAACAAGCCGCCGACGACCACCTTCGAAGTCAGGAGGTGGGGAAGCTTGTCAGCTAAATCCGCCATGTTGAGTGTTCCAGTGGCGGCATAGAAATAACTCACCCCTAACAAATACAGCGACGCGCCTAATGTGCCTAAGATGAGATACCGGAAGGCGGCCATCAACGCTCGTCCTCCAGCCATACCGACGAGGGCATAACTGGATATAGCCGCCACTTCCAAAAAGACGAACAAATTGAACAGGTCTCCTGCAAAGACAATCCCGGTAAGAGCGGCAATGAGCAAAAGGATCAGGGTATAAAAATGGACAATTCGCCCCTCAAGATTTTTGGGTGCCATCGAGCCGGCAAAGGCCATGACCGACAATCCGAGGAGACTCAAGGTCACCAGGATGATACTGGCCAACCCATCTGCAACCCACTCAATGCCTAATGGAGGCGCCCATCCACTAAAGGCATAGCGGACCTCTCCATATTGAGACACATTGGAAAGATTCCACAGGGAAAGCCCGACCATCATGAACATAGCCGTGAGAGCTATCGGTCGGCTCAAGGCTCGATGTTTGAGACAGAGCACCGGCAGAGAAACGGCGGCCAACAATGGGACAAGAAACAAAAGGGCTGGTAAATGGCGGGTCATTCTAACTTCTTCAAAATCTCTTCTTCATCAAGACTGCCGTAGCTTCGATAAATGGCCGAACACAAGGCCAGGGCCACGCCTAGTGTGGCGACACCCACCACGATGGCCGTCAGGGTCAACACATGCGGTAACGGATTCGAATACGCAGCCACTTCAACGGGATCCGTCATCGAGAGCAAGATCGGAACCGTCGCACCTTTTTTGGCACTGATGGAGACCAGGAAGAAAATGACGCTAGTCTGCACTAAATACATCCCCACCAACTTTTTAACGAGGTTGTACCTCGTCACCATGATATAGAAGCCCCAAAGAAAAATAATGACGAAGGTGAGGAAATTTGGCCGATGAAATAAGGCAATAAGGATATCACTCATTAATCGAATCCTCGATAATTTCTTGCGCCGACAAACTAAAAATAATCGATATCGCTGTGACCGCCACATCCACTGCCACGCCAATTTGAGTGAGAACGATGCCTAATGATCGCCGGGCCGCAACCTCCAATCCAGGAACGTCTAAATTGGCATAATTGAGAAACTCTCCTCCTCCGATCAAGCACAAACCCCCTACCCCGACATAGATCAGCATCCCCACACCATCACCATGTAACACCTTTTTGGCTAACTGACTTCGTGAGGCGGAGTGACCAAAAATCAAAATGGTGAGAAGCAGACTCGTCCCGAGAATGACCCCTCCTACAAACCCGCCGCCGGGACCATATTGCCCAAAAAAGAGGACATATAACCCGAATATTTGAATCACGGGAACCAGGAACCGGCCCAATGACTGCACAATAATACTGTCATGTGGGCGAATCATGTGCTCTGCCTCCTCAGGATTAACGCGCAGGCAATCCCTGCGGTAAAGATCACCACTGTTTCGACCATGGTATCGAGCGAACGATAGTCCATCAGCACCGACGTGACGACATTGGGTGTGTGAGTATCTTGATAGCTCTGCTTAAGATAGGTCGGAGCAATATGCACACTTGCCGGCGAGGTCGGATCTCCAAATGCTGGAAGATCTTTCGCCGCATACAGTAACAGGACGCCCAACAGTGGGAGGGCAATCACAGCCGCCATCGGAGGTGGAGGTCGTCGAAGCCGCCCATCTTTCGGTTGCGTGCCAAAGAGGGTGAGCAAAAACAGGACGGTCGCTAACCCGGCGCCTACGACCGCCTCGACAAAGGCGACATCCACCGCCCCCAACCATGCCCAAACCAACGAAAGGAAAAAGCTATAACAGCCAAGCAACAAGATCGCACTCATCAAATCCTTCACCATAATGGCTCCGGCCGCCGTCACCAGCAACAGAATTAAGAGAGGAATTTCATAGGCAAATGTCATGGAGCCCCCTCTTTCCAGGGTTTCATGCCCGCTCGAATGGCTGCACGCAGAGTCGCGTGGGCAATGACGGGATTTTGAAGATACAGCAAGGCCAACACTGCCAAAATTTTCAGAACATTCAAACTCAGTCCTTCATACATCGCAATACCAATCAGCAATAGAAACGCGCCCAGGGAGTCCGTTAACGAAACGGCATGAGACCGTGTAAAGACGTCGGGAAGGCGAATAATGCCGATCGCGGCCACAATGAGAAAAAACAATCCAGCGAGAATAAAGATGATGGAGAGGATTTCCATATTACGGCAGCCCTTTTTGCTCAAGATACTTGGCCACCGCCAAGGCCCCAACGAGATTCAGTAAGGCATAGCCCGTTGAAATGTCCACGAACATCTCGACCCGGTCATACACGACACCAATCACCACGAGGAGGATAATCGCCTTTGTCGAAATACCATTCAGACCTAAGACCCGATCAAAGATCGTCGGTCCCTGAAGGACTCGATATAAATAGGCACCGATCAGACTGGCTAAAACTAACAAAACAAATAGAAAAAATGTTGTCACGACGTTGACCCACTTCCTCTAAAAATCGAATCAATCTTCGCTTCCAGCCTTCCGCTCGTCACATCTTCACTCGAGACCTTATCCAAAGCATGGACGAGCAACACCTGACCATTCACTTCCGCCGTAATGGTTCCCGGAGTCAAGGTAATGGAATTCCCGAGAAGGACGACCGCTGGTGGTTCCGTTAATTTAGATTCATACCGAATCAATCGCGGATGAATCGGAAGGCGAGGATCCAGAATAAGTTTGGTGACATGCAAACTACTCTGGACAATTTTTAAAAACAACCAGGGAAGGTACAGTAGAATTCTTCCCCATAAGTAAAATCGAGGAACAAAGGGGGAATGGCCGGAATTGATCCAGGCCACAAAGAAGGAAAGGACCAACCCTAGTCCTAGATGAAGTGGATCAAACTGACCCGACAACATGACCCACATGCCGAACAAGGCCGCCGTTTTCAACAATAAAAATTGTGAAGAAATGGGTCTCATGGTGAATCAGCGCGTCCCTGCCACCATTTCATGAGAGATGGCCTCCCACGTGGCATTCGGATTATATCGATGGAAGGTCAATGTGGTGTGGTCGAGGGCGACAAGGTTTAACCATCCATTATGAAACAGCTGTTGAAGGATTGCATGTTTCTGAATAATTGACGAAATGATACTCGGCACGGCTTCAATAATTGCCAGCAATCGCATGGGCTCATGAAAATGAACCTCACCATTGTTGACGGTTTGCAACGGGAATCCCATTTGCAAATCACTTTGGCTTCCCAGCATCACGCCGACCCCTCCAACCACATTGTGAATCACCTTGCTCCCACTGCCATAATGCCACGGGTCCACTCCCGAAAAGTAATACCCCGTGTTGATCCACTCTCCCACAATCAATGGTGCCGTCATGATTCTTTCCAGAAAAACCCCTTCAGCGTCAGCCAGAGGATCATACGAATGCAAAAACACGCGGCCACCTAAATCGAGACCTTTGGTGAGACTTCGCCGCCCGATTAAAAAAGCCGCGTTGCCAGCTAGGCCCCATTCCGGACGAGAGCTGGCCCAATCCATACCACGTTCCTCCACATGGGCAAAGGCCTTTTCTGGAGAAACGTTCGTCGGCGCATGGGGAATACGGCGGCATCGTTCCAACGCTTGTTGAGCCCCGGCCTTTTCTAAATCTTGGCTCAAGAGCTGAACATCCTCCCGATGACTTGGAGGAAGCTCAATCATGTCATAGAACGTCACCCGATCAGTCGTGGTGTTATGTTTTGCCCCGAGAAACCACGTATCATCCGGAACATGTAATCCTTTTTCTTGTAACGTACGACGAACATCACGATGGTTGGCCATCTCCGCAAACACCCGCGCGTTGGTATCACCGGGATTACCACCACATGCTCCACAATCTAAGGCACCATAGTAGGGGTTGTTGTCCGTCTGACTGCCATGGCCACAAAGGACAATCAGTCTACCGAAATTTTCCGTCAACCCCATCGCTCGCAATCCATTTTCAATAAAGGTCGCCTGCTCCGAAAGAGAGAAACCCTGTACCAACCCCAATGGGCTCTCCTCAGGGTGATTTGCGCCTTCAGCCTCTGCATTGTGAAGCGTGGATTGGGCAGAAACTGAAATCTTCGTCGGCACGGAAAAGGCCGACCACCTGGCGATCCAGGATGTGGCCGCATGATAGGGCTTGAGAATCAGTGTTTTCCCTATGAGGCCCAAGCTAAAAAATAGCCCAAGGACATCAATCACCATCAAGGATCCAACTGGATTCCGCTTGAGATCATGAAACAGATGATGTCCGAGTTGATTCCAGCGGGTTCCGTTTACATATTTTTGCAAAGCCGATTCTTCATCCGGGCGTGGATTTTCGGATACCGCATGTTTAGGAGAAAGCAGCACCGGACATAAATCAGACCGATCCTCTCGATCAAACGCCTGGTGATTGAGGGGAATACCAAAGAACCCCGCAAAGCCAAACGTTTCATACGGTCCTTGGTGCTCAATATGACGGCGGAAGGATTCCGATCGTACATCGATACAAAACACCATCTGCGCGCGTGGACGAGTATCGAATGGACGTTGAGTACCTTGATGCGCTGAAAGCTTGCGCAGCATGTCGACTCTGAAGGCATCTTCATAGGCTTCAAGCCAAACCGGGCCATGGCAATCAGGTGGAAAGACATCCAACCACCCTAACAGCGTTCGTGAATCAGCTAAGGATAGATCATGCAAGTCGATCGGTGATATCTCCAAGAATTGCGCAAGATGGAAAAGCCGCCACGCATCTCGTGACAAGCCAACGGTGTGAGGATCATGCGTCTGATCACCTTGCCCCATGCGCTCGTGATAGTCCGCTTCCCGTTCTTTCCAATAGGAAGTCAGCGCCGGAATGGTTGCCGAGACACCCCATTCCCGTTCACACATCACCTGGCAGAACTCTACTTCATAAAACAATCGAACAGACAGATATTCCCGCGTATCAATCGGATGTTGTCGCTGCGCAGGATAGGCAGGATGTTCCCCCAGCCAGCGAATGTATCGAGTCCACCCTGGCAATTGCGATAACGCCCGTGACAGATATCCCGTCCAGTGTTCCTCAGGAATACCCATCCTTTGCAGACACCAGACAATAAGAGCCTCAGGATCATTGGGCAAATCGTGAATTTTTCGCTGAAAATTTTGAATGCCTAAAAAACGCCCCGACTGATCCCATTGGGCTAATTCCTGCCAGGCTCCCAAAAATCCCTTGTCTCGTGATGGCATGGCCCACCCGGCCAAACCTTCGTCAACAAAAGCGGCAATCCATTTAATCATCTGATGATTGATTGATTCGACGAGTGAAACGGCAGCTAACTGTTCAACCCAATCACTCACTGTTCGTTGAAAGGGTAACGCCACAGATCTATTTTGGTCGTTGCGTGATCCAGGGGAAGACTCTCCTTGTTCACCTTGAGCAGGGCTGGTCTCTTGCGAAATGGAACCATCTAAGGCTAAGACGGAAAGGGTCGCTTTCCACAAATTCATCAGATACGCTTCTTCCGGGTACTCCCGGCACTTCTCACATTCCTCGATGGTTCGTGTAATGATTCGTTGTCGTGCTTCGCCGGGAAGGTCTGAACGAAAATGTCTGGTGGCTCCACCACCACTGAGTTCCCATGGCAACAGTACCGGCTCCAACCCCTCGAACCCAGCCACGACATGCCATTGCCAAATATCACGAGCCGACAGATTTCGAGTCCCAACCTTGATTGAATAGTCTGATTCCTGGCGAGGGCCAAGCCGGACTAATGCCGCTTGGATACCTTCAAGGGTTATGCGTCCTTCTTGGTATAACTGACGATACGCTTCGTTCGGAAGATATCCACTGCCCCCAAGAAGATCCTTGCCAGCTCGAACCGCTTGATCAAAAGGGAGATATTCCAATCCATGAATCGGGTTTTGCGCGATCATCGTCCTCATCGGCCAAAATGGTGCGATCGGCTCACTGGCTTCTTGGACCATGTGACGTATCTGATCCCGCATCGCCGTCGAGAGCTCCATGGGCGATTGGCTTATTGATTCAGAGCTCATCGGTCTTCTCATTCATTTCGGAATTGTTCCGACCCAAGGAAGCCCCTATTAATCTCCGCTTAGCTTTTCTAGGAACTCTTGGAAGGTCATTCGCGAAAACTGGACGGACAAAAGATGAAGCCGAGAGGGCGATACGAAAGGCCGTGATAAAATTCGAGCAGGAGTGTATGGGACGTGGGCCCATCGACGTCAAAGCGTCCATGATTCGCGTTCTGGTATTAGTTCGACTGAAAGGCGTGCTCACCCCAGCGGAGCGACAATTGGCCAAAAGTGCAGAAGGTATTGAAATGGTCAAGGCCATGCGTCAAAACCTCATCTCGCAAGGCCGTGAAAAACTCTGCACCCAAGTGAGTGAGATAACCGGCATCACGGTATCCGGGTTGTTTGCCGATATCGATGTCAGCATTGGAGAGCGCATCATTATGTTCTCGCTTGACCAAGACCTTGAAACCAGCTTCCCCCTCAATATCCTAAGCCACAAAGGTCATCAGTCGGTCGATACCCAAAATTTTTTGTCCCAACTGATAAGGCTTAGGGAGAAACCGTTTGAGCCAACAGTGCGCCCGAACCACCTAGCAAGACACCCGTTACTTCCTAGGCTTCTTTCTCCCGGCTTCCGGATGTTTCGACAAAGGTTGATGATGATCTAGCCCCACTATCTCCAGCCGAGACTGCCGTTCTTGAAATTCTTTTTCCATCTCATGGAGCTTTGACATCGTCGTGTGGTCCACTAAAAATGTGTCTGACAAATCCAAGACTACATGGGGTTCGCTGGCAAGACTCTCTAAGGTTTTCTTCAAGGCTATCCATGTACTGAAAATGGCTGAATCCTTCACTTTCACGATGACTGCACGACCCTTTTCTCGATCAACCTGAATTTGCGGTTTAAACAGGGATGGAAGGGGGGCACCATTTTTGAGATGCAACACAATATTGACACAGATGCCTATGGCAATGCCCATTAATAAATCTGTCGCCAACACGCCGATGACCGTGGACACAAAAATAATAAATTGTTCTTTCCCCACATGATACATATGGATAAATTCCTGGGGTGAAGCCAAACGATAGCCCGTGAAGACTAACATGGCCCCCAAGGCGGCCAATGGAATTTGATTGATCATTCCTGGAACCAGCGCCACAAAGAGCAACAGAAGCATCCCATGAAACATATTGGCAAAACGCGTTCGAGCGCCATTGTCAATATTGGCCTTGCTGCGGACGATTTCTGAAATCATGGGAAGCCCCCCGACAAAGGCCGCTACCGTGTTTCCGACTCCCACCGCCAACATATCGCGATCATGGTTAGTCTTTCTCCGCCAGGGATCAATGGCATCAATAGCTTTCGCACTTAAGAGGGATTCAATGCTTCCAATCAGCGAAAACATCACCACATACTTCCATCCTGTCATCGTCAGAAGTCCCGAAAAATCTGGAAAGGTGATCGCATGAAACATATTGTTCGGCACCGCCACAAGAAACCGTTTTCCTAAAGAATAGTCCTGGCCATTAAAGGAATACGTCTGGTCCTGACCAATATTCAGATACATTGCCAGCGGCACCGTGACGAGCAACACGACCATAGGAGCCGGGATCACTTTGATTTTTGGATTTTTGATAAACAGATAGCTAAACATGATGAGGAGACTCAAGATCCCAATCAGACCGACCAGCGGATTCATCTCCATCACAAACTGAGGAATCTTGGCAATTAACTCCAACGGCTTACCATCAGGACGGACTCCCAAAGCAATGGGAAACTGCTTGGCCATAATAATGATACCAATGGCAGTCAGTAGCCCATGAACAGCTGAATGGGGGAAAAATTCGCCTAAGATCCCTGCTCTAACTAGTCCCAAAAAAATTTGGATAATCCCTGCGACAACCCCAACCCCAAGTGCCAGACGATAGGCCTGAAAGTCCAGGGCCGGATCTTCCCCTCCCGTAAACCCAAACTCCGTGACACAGCCAATAGCTATCACTATGAGTCCAGCCGCTGGCCCTTTGATAGTCAGTTCGGAGTTGCTGAAAAATGTGGCCAACATTCCGCCAATGATGGCGGTAAAGATGCCGGAA
This sequence comes from Nitrospirota bacterium, assembly GCA_029879555.1. Lineage (GTDB taxonomy): Bacteria > Nitrospirota > Nitrospiria > Nitrospirales > UBA8639 > Nitrospira_E. Next base: position 8,926 of record JAOUQB010000015.1, read on the forward strand.
ATCGCGGGATAGCCACATGCCAAGGAAATTCCCAGGCAAAGAGGGAGCGCGATCAAAAACACCAAAAATCCGGAAAGTATGTCGGCTTTCCAGTTTTTAGGGAAATCCGAAATCGTTCCTATTGGAATGTTTGTCAGATCTCTACTGATCATGTTTCGGGCCAATGTGAACCATAGACTTAGTGCCTAGATAATTTGAAATCTCCCCCATTCAACGTTCGGTAGCCCAATTTTTCAATACATTCTTGTGTTAATCAGTTGATACAACAAAGCCGGTCATGGTTTTGGTAGTGAAATCCAGAACCAGAGACCGGCTTGTACTGAAACTGGCCCTTCGTACCCTCAGAGTCAGCCACCCTACAGATGGTCAAATTTTTTAATAGAAAGGAAGTTCTTGAAGCCTCAGGGAAAACTGTTGGCTTTACTCACTTCCAAGAAAATGTGAAGGAGGTATACCAGGACTAGAAGGAAGACCTCAAGGAAATGCGACAAAAATTCCTTAAAATACTAGAACTTATGAAGTTTTAATTACGTAGAAATACTTTATTTACTGGGAGGAGCGGGAAAACACGAAGGAAATCGGGAGAAGTGGAATGAGAGATGACTAGGTTAGTGCTATTTAATTCCCAACAAAAAAATGAATGAAGAAAGGAATGTGGATTACCCGTAAATGTTGAAGGCGACCATAATGCCCACAACCACTATCATAGCTAGATCAAAAATTGGGTCCATCATGTTCTCCTTTAGTAAAGAGGTTGAAGCCGATAAGATGACTAAAATGCAAACAGCATTCCAAAACGGCATACAATGCAAATTTACATCATAAATTATTGAAATATTTTATTAATTTTTAATTTTTTGGTAAAAAATTTCATAGATGAAAATCATCCATGAACCCCCATGAGAGCGATTTCGCTCTGCTATTAGAGTGCGTTTTCGCACAAAAATGGCTTACATCCTAACTTCAATGGCTAGATCTGTGGAGCAATACTTGACTTTTCGTTGAATTGACTTACCTTAGTAGACATGACAACACCACGTTCGCTCACACATGACGAAAAGAAAGCATCGGAGGCTGCATTTAGGGGATTACCTCTAGATGAAAATTGGACAGAATCAGCCAAATCGGTATACGAAGGGATTATTCAAGCCCTAGGCCAGCATCCTTCTGAGTTAGACATTTCAGAAAATGTCTCCCTGGCAGCTCCCCTCGGAGAAGAGAAAGGGTCCTTCTCCAATGAGCCAATCGAACCGTCAACCTCCGACTCAGCGGACGCGCAGGATATCTCGCCTGAACTGAAGCAGCTCACGATCCGATTACGACAAGAAGCGGTGGAATCTGGGATTCTTAAAGATGTGACCCCCCTGGCACAAAGTATCGGATTGGATTTTTGTGTCGCCATGACCAATCCCTTATGGGAACAGTACATCAACTCCTCTCCGGATTTCACAGAAGAACGCATTCATTCGCGCCTACGTGACACCTTGGTAGCGGTGCGACTTCGCCTCGCCAGTCTTAAGGAAACCACTCCCTTGGTCGATGTCCCAGTTCTCTTAGAATTTGAGCCAGAACCCACTCCGCAGCTCTGCCTGACCTTCGCCTTATTCCACAAAGATCCCGTTGACGGGAATTGCCTCCTCTTGATTCATCCGGGCGAAGTGTTTGCCACGCGCCAAGCCTTCGAAAATAACTAACGATTCGGCCTGGTCTCTATATAGCGTCATTAAGTCTTCTCCAGATCTTCCGTTTTGTCATCATCCCGTCTTAACTTTCGAAGTCCCACACCAGGCTTCGAATCCAATACCTCAATTAGCTAGTTTCATCATCCTCATTTCTTAAAACATCGCGTGAGGCATCTCACCAGACCTTTTTGCAATCTCAAATAGCATGTGCCCCCGCACCATGAAAAAGGGGTGAATATTGAGAGATGAGATGTTCTGACAGATGTGATACAACTTCAACCTGTTCTTTACATGAATACCAATCAACCCCCAGCCACGGGATACAATTTTCTGAGTACACAAGCCACACCTTTGACCGAACCTCCGCCCAATCCACTTGGAGGAAGGACGTTAATTGTCGATTCCAATAAATCTGACTGTTTTACCCTTCCTAGCGAAGCCCTAAACCAGGCTGACGCCAAAGATCAAATTTTTCTCCAACCAGGGATCTATGAAGACCGACTGGTCATTTCCGAACGCCCCATCTATCTCATTGGCGCGGGCCGCGATCAGGTCACGATTTTCAGTCGACGGAGTGGGCCATGCTATTTACAGCGAGTCTCCGGCGGACAGATCAGTGGGATCACCTTTCGCTATGTCGGGAGTGACCAACATTCCGCACTGAATATTTTGGATTCGACTTGTACGATCTCCCGTTGTCGGGTGACGGAAGGTCTATTGTCAGGCGTAGTGATCTACGGTCCTGATTGCCGACCAACGTTACAGGGTAATGAAATTTGTTATAACCGGGAGTCCGGCTTGTTTGCTTTTGCCGGTGCGCAACCGTACCTGCGAGAGAATGACTGCTTTGGCAATCACCATTTTGGCATAGCCGCCCGAGACCAAGGCACTCGGCCAGACATCATTCAGAACGTCTGTCGAGACAATATGCTCAGTGGACTTCTCCTTTTTTCTCAGGCCCATGCCCTCATCCTCGACAATAGATTTGAGAAAAACGCCCATTGGGGAGCAGTCCTCACTCCCGATAGCGAACCCTCGCCACTTGCAGAAGAGCTATCTCAATCTAATACGTTTACAGACAATCCACGCGGGAACTTCACCATTACCTCTGAGCCTCTCGCCGATATTGGTCGGTAAATCTGAACTTCCGTATTTTTTAGGGGATAGGGCTGCTCTCCTGAATACCCCATGATATGCTGTGGCAACTGATAGAGGAGATTCTTGAAGAATGACTGACAACCTATGGCATCAAGTGAACGCCGTCTTCGGGAGCCTAGCGGTAACCGTCGGTCTGTGGCTGCTGATCGGTGCTTTGCCCGTCCCAATAGGAATCGCTGTGGGCCTTGCTCTGGCGATTCTACTGTCTTGGAAATGCCCATCAATCGGATATATCTGGGCAATCTGTACGTTGTTGCTGGGGATAGAGAGCCTCGCCTGGCCCATGATGCAAATGGCTGACCTGCAACAATTAGGACCGGAACCCCCACTGGAAGAAATGGAGAAAATTTTTACCGCCGTCCTATTTGGCCTCTTCTCTGGCGTGTTTTGGATGACCTTTGCCTATGGGATTTATAAACGAACCCGAGGGCCTATCCAGCACTCGCCTTTTCCTGAACCCTCAACATCCTCTCCCATTAAGAAAAAATCCAAAAAGAAATCCCGGTAAATCGGTTCCTCTACGATCCTATTGAATATCAAGGGGATCGACATGTACTTCGTACACCACAGGTTCCCTTGCAAACTGTTGATCATAGACCTGCTGAATCTTTCGAAGGCGTCGTTGGGTTTCTTCCAAATGAAATGTTTTGATGAGAAAGATGGTTCGGTTTTTTTTGAGACGTCCGGGTTTCCGCGAACTCAACGGCCCTAACACCATGGGTAATCCCAGCATCCCCTGTCCCGCTTGAGGCAACGCTCCATCCACCCCTGCTTCTTTCAACTGCTGCCCCAGAAAATCGACGACCCGTTGTACGCGAAGTGCCTGCGCCCCCGTGACCACCAACAACAGAAGATTCGCCGCCGGTGGATAGGCCAAGGCTTCACGCAAGTCTAACTCCTGCTGATAAAACATCTGGGGATCGCGTTGGATCATGGCTTGAAACACATGATGATCGGGCATACGTGTTTGGAGCCAGACTTCACCCGGTATGGAGTCCGCTGAAGATGATCCAAGGGCCAATCGCACGGCTTTTGAAAAAAGCAGGAAGGTGCGTTCCGCTGAACGGAAATCAGGAAGGTGTAGCCCAAGGTCGGCTTGGGGAAACGCCACGAGCTTTGCTTTGGGCAGATGAGGGTGATGCAACAACAATTCTGTTCCGATGAGAAGATGAATATCCCCCTGACGAAATTTTTGCAACACCGTCAAACCGTCTTCTCCCGTGCGTACCTGGTCTCGATCAAACCGAAATAAAGGGGATGACGGGAAGAACATAGCGAGTTCTTCCTCAAGCCGTTGAGTGCCCACACCAGAAAATCGAAACACCGTTCCCATGCAGGACGCACAGGCGTCCGGCGTAGGATACTGCTTTCCGCAATAGGAGCACATCAGGCGGGACGGTCGGTGAAACAGCTTCAGGGAGACCCCACATGTCTCACAGGCTGGCGTCTGTCCGCAATCTCGACAAAGGAGTGATTGAGAAAATCCTTTTCGATTAATGATCAGAATCGCTTGTTGCCCTTCATTGAGCACCTGTGTCAGACGCTCGACTAACGGTGGGGCCAAAATCGCTCCAGAAGCCTGCTCTCTCATATCAAGCAAATTGATGACAGGATTATTTGAACGGGAACTTTGAACTTGTTGTGCAACCTTATCGCGAAATGCTGAATAGGTTTCGAGGGAGGGGCAAGATGAGCCATACACCACCAACGCCTGTTCTATTGCTCCCCGCATCTTTGCCACTTGACGCGCATGATAGTAGGGCAGATGTTCGTCCTTATAGGAGGCATCTTCTTCTTGATCCACCCAAATCAACCCGAGATTCGGCAAGGGGACAAACAATGCTGACCGAGTTCCCACCACCAGTTGGGCTTCGCCCTGTCGAATTCGTTCCCATCTATCTGCTCGAAGCGGCGACGAGAGATGTCCATGATAGACTTCCACTGATTCACTCAGGGTTTCTCGCAGTTGCCTAGCGACGGATTCTACTTGCTGTACTTCCGGAACAAGGAACAAGACCCGTTGCCCTCGTTGAAACTGAATGGAAGCGACCTGCTGGAAAATTTTGAGTCGCTCGTGATCCGTTCCTAGGACTAGACGTTCCTGAAATGCGCCCGAAAGACTTTCACTCAGAAGTTCATCTGCCATGGGAATCCTGGTTCCAGAAAAAAGTATGGGATTCGATGTGGGCGTTGAGAAGGTGGTAGGGCGTTGTTCAAACAAATCCCCCATCCCACCGAAAGGAGAACCGGATACTGATACCGGACTCGTGAACGGATTTCCTTGGACCTGATTGGCGAGCCTGGCTGGGAGACTTGATCGTTCCTCAATCCACTTCTTTCTCTTCAACCTTGTCACGACAGTTCCTGACTTCGGCCAGGTTCGGAGCAGTGATGATCGGAGCGCCCCATTGGCACTTCGTGAAAGGTTCTGCAAAATCTCACGTTCTTCTCTCGACACCGACAGATCCGCTAACCCCTCACGGCCTGCTTCGGTGAGGACCAGACGCTTGACCACCTTGAACACGCGTGGTGGCACAATCAGGGGCAAACATGCCGCCAACGGGGCCAGGTAATACTCGGCAACCTGCTCGACCAATGTCAGCAGTCTTTGATCCAGAGGCGAATCATCAGGCGTGTCATCCACTGACAAAATATCTCGAAAGGCCATCGCTACCTTTGAAGGGCGAACAGATGGAAGGATAGAATCACCCAAAATCCGAACGACTAGGCCGGAAACCACCGAGGAACCTAGGGGAATAAGAACAGGACTCCCGATAAAAATATGGGCCTGTAAGGGTTTGGGAATATGGTAGGTAAAGACTTGAAACCGCCGACTCGGCAGCACGACATCAGCAAGCATGGGAGATGGGTATTTTCATGAAGGTTGGCATTTTACCAATCGTCCCATGGGCCCACAATATCACGCCGATGTTTCCATAGATGGGACTAGACAGAAGGTTGGTGCCAGTGCCAAGCTTGAGGGACGATGCGATCACCTGCTGCACTCGCACCAGGCCGCGGAGGCAACATCGACCACCCAACTATTACCAGCAGCACATGTCAGGTAACAACAATACAGCAGAGAGGCAACATCATGGGAGGATTGGAAATACTAGGATTTCTAGCCATTGCCATTGGGGTCATTGGCTTGATCGTCTTACTGAAAAGCCGCAAGAAATCAGGTGACTAATATCGACACTTCCGCCACTTGGTCGCATTACGGGTCCGATTGTTTTTTGAGACGACGATCCAGGGAAAATCGCGTAATCCCCAAATGTTTGGCAGCCAGACTTTTATTAAAATCAGAGACGCGCATCACTTCCTCAATGAGCGTCTGCTCAATATCCCCCAGCGTGTGTTCCCCGAGCCGCATTTCAATGCGAACCATGGGCTGATCCCCCTGCGTGATGACATTCACCGCAGCATGGGCCATTTCTTGAACTTCACGCGGCAAATCCCCACTCGTCAACATCTGGCCCCGGCAAAAGATCACCGCCCGCTCAATAATATTTTGTAATTCCCGAATATTCCCTGGGTACGAATACCGTTCTAAAAGTTTCCTGGCGTCAGGATCAATGGCCGTCACATCTTTCCCTAAATCTTTGCTGTGTCGAGCCAATGTTTGCAGGCTTAGGGGAAGAATATCTTCGACCCGCTTTCGTAAGGGTGGAAGATCAAGTGACACGACGTTCAATCGAAAAAAAAGATCCTCGCGAAAGGTGCCATGTTCGACATCCTTGCGAAGATCACGATTCGTGGCCGCAATGAGCCGAAAATCAACATCAATATCCTGCCGTCCTCCCAGACGCTTAAACGATCGCTCCTGAAGAACGCGAAGCAGCTTCGCTTGCATCGTCGGGTTGAGATCCCCAATTTCATCCAAAAACAGTGTGCCACCTTCGGCCTGTTCACAGAGCCCAGGCTTTCGTTGATGAGCCCCGGTAAACGCCCCGCGTTCATACCCAAACAATTCGCTTTCAAATAACTCTTGAGGAATAGCCGTACAGTTCACTCCCACGAATGGGCCCTGAGCCCGGGGACCATTATGGTGGAGCACCCGTGCCACAAACTCTTTGCCGGTTCCCGTTTCCCCAAAGAGCAGCACCGTGGTTTTCAGATTTTGCGCCATTTCCTGAATTTGCCCGACTAACTCCTTCATGCTTGGGCTATGGGAGACCAAGTTCTGAAGGGAATACCGACCCGGTCGATCTTGGGTTTCAAAATCGATGCGACGACGCAGGGTTAAGTATTCCAACGCTCGTTCAATCACTGGTTCGACACCCGACAGATCGACGCTTTTAATGAGAAAATCATACGCACCCAACCGCATGGCCTCGACCGCCTCTTCTACCGTGCCATAGGCCGTCAGGAGAATGACCATGGCCTGTTGAGATTTGGCCCGAATGTGCTTGAGCGTCTCCAGTCCACTTAATCCCGCCATTTTTAAGTCCAACAAAATGAGATCAGGGACATCATGGTCCAGGGCTTCCAACAAGGCTTCCCCTGAATCAAAGCTTCGAACTTCATGGTGACGTTTCACGAGCCGTCGGGTAATGGCTTGACGTACCACATCATCGTCATCTGTCACAAAAATATTCGCACGCATTCGTTACACCGTTGAGAGTTGAGGTTGGCACACGCAGGGAAGCCACCAGGTCATGGCCGTCCCACGTTCTGGCTGACTCTCCACATGGATCTCCCCTCCGTGAGATTCGATGATATTTCGACAGATCGCCAGGCCCAGTCCTGTTCCACGATGCTTGCCGGTGGTAAAAAATGGCTCAAAAATTCGAGGAAGAGCACTCGGACTGATCCCTTTCCCATTATCACTAACAGTGACGCACATCCCCAGCACACGTTCATGAGTTTTTTTGTCAACGGAAATCCGAAGGGAACCTCGCAACGACATGGCCTCAACAGCATTTTGGATCATATTGAGCACCACTTGCTTCAACTGATCTCGATCGGCTTGTATTGGGTCAAGGTTGGGTACCGGGTTGAATTCGACCTGGATCTCCTTTTGCCTCATCGGTTCGGCCAAGACCTGTAACGACTCCCGGATTAATTCTTCCAATGGAAACATGACGGGAAGCAAATCTCGCGGACGCGCATAATCCACAATTTGATTGACAATGCGGTCCAAACGACGGGTTTCTTTCAAGATGGTGTGCAAATCATCTCGCCGAGTATCCCCTTCGTCAAAATCCTCGAGCAGTAAGGAGGCCGTCGACCCAATCCCGACCAAGGGATTCCGAATCTCATGGGCTATCCCTGCCGCCACTTGACCTAGCGTGGCCAAGCGCTCGGATCGGCTGAGTTGCGCTCGCATTTGTTCTAAGGCTGTAATGTCCACATTAAAGCCTTGATACACAATGGTCTGACCTGATTCATCTTTAATCGGAACCGCACGACTTAATACTCGCCTGACGGCTCCATCCTGGTGCAGGAATCGAAAGACCCGCTCGAACGCCTCACTGTGAGACTGGGCATTGCGAAAAACTTCGCGAACGTCATCACGGTCTTCAGGATGAATGGCCTCCCACATCTGCTCAGGATCCACGCCCGCTTCAGAATCTCGCCCCGCGAGAATCCAGTTTTGCCGGTTGCTAAAAATCACACGATTCTGCTCTACCGTAAAAATGCCGATGGGGGCATGATCCACAATACCGCGGTATTTCGCTTCCGACGAGGTGATTTCTTGATTCAGGTTCCGTAGCTCCTGCTCGGACTGCTGAATCTGCTCTATATGCTCCTGAATCTGCGTGCCCATCGTATTCATGACCCGAGTCAAATTCCCAATTTCATCGTGTCGCTCCAGAACCGGGACCATCGGCATGCGTCCACCGGA
>JAOUQB010000016.1 GCA_029879555.1 Nitrospirota bacterium
GACGTCACTAATTCATTTTTATTGGCTTCGGGGTTTCCACCGAGGTATCTTTTAGCGTGGCAAGGAAGGCCACGAGGGCAGCAATCTCTTCTTCAAACATTAGATCACGATACTTGTCCGGCATTTTCCCTTTCTTGTACTGCTTATCAAATCCTTCTGCCATCCAACTTTTGGGATCGAGAATTTTTTCTCTTAGGGCCTCAGGCGTCATAAGACTCCCAATATTATCCAGCACCGGACCACGTTTTTTCCCACCTGACCCAAATAACTTATGGCAGTTATAACATTCCTGAAGCTCCCATTGCTCTTTGCCTTTGGCAATAATATCCCCAGAAGCTGGGGCTCCTCCGCCTGAAGTAGAGGCCACTTCCACTTGAGCCCCAGCCCCAAGAGAACTCAGTTGTGCCGTAATCGCTTTTGCTCGTTCATCCAGGGCCTTCGCTCTAGCAATAAGCTCATCAGCTTTACCCTGCTCCGATCTAGATTTGCGAATTTTAAGAACTTTCACAATCTTATCCGCTTCATCAGCAGGATCGAATTGAGGCAGAAGGCTTGCCCCAGCAACATAGAGCCCTGAAAGCAAGACATAAAACACCAACAATGCCACAACGGCCTTACCACCTTCCAACCGCTTCATAGGAGGAGCATCCAAAAGAATAAATACGACCGCCCCCAGAATTGCATAAATAAAAAACATTGCCTGAAATACTGGCGGGAAATGCGTTTGTTGGGCGGCAACAACCAAAATCGCTCCAATGACAATTCCGATCGTTGCTTTCTTTAGTGCACTTTTCGTGAAGCTTTGGTTAGCCATACGATTCCTTTTCTTCCTAAATGCGTTCTATTTACCTTCAGCAGGAGCAGACGCCCCCTAATGTGCTTCAACCTTTGCGCTTGCCGGCTTAAGGGTTACTAGAATGGCAAAACTGACCACAGCATAGAACACGATCGTCACTCCTGTAATCCACCAAGCGGAATACGCCAAGGTGGGAGTGAAGGCTTCTGCCGTGAAATCTGGCACAAGATTATACACATGATAGTATTTCCGAGTGAGGGACCGAACGGTTCCCATTAAGCCCATCGTCCAAATTGCGCTAAATGCCAGAAAAATCAAGACGAACTGTGAGGCGAAATCAATTTTCCCCCATATAATCGTGCCTTGCTTAATGGCACGGTTGTACATGATGTAATTGACAATTGTGAGAAAGACGAGAGTAAACGCGGCGGCATTTTTGGCAGGCATGAGCGCCAGCTCCTGCGCCCATTCAGGAAGCTCAAGTTCATGCGTTGCCAGTCCTTGAGTCGGAACAAACCCATGGGGAGTCATCCAAATGGCATCGGCAACCACAATCATGAGAAATCCAATTTTAATCATGGTGAACGCCGAAACTGTGAAATTCTTCAGGCCAGGCAGTCTCCCAAGAACCATTGGAACCAAGATAAGAGCCACCAGGAAAATCAATGATCGCCACTCTGGTGGAGGAAACATCTTCCAGGCTAGACCCATAACAGCCGGCATCACAAGCACGGCAAGAGCCACAAACCCAGACATGCGTATTTGCTCCACTCCCTCAATGCGCTTGAGACTTAACCAAATGTAATAATTGCTCGCTAAAAATATGAGACCAATCATCGCTCCCTGCATTTCGAAAAACATCGACAATTGATCCGCCATCATATAGGGACAAATTGACGCATCGTAATCACACAATTCAAATGCCAGGAGATAGCCCATGAATGGAAGAAGCAAAAGAGCACCCACTCCGATCATGTTGCCCACAAAACCCATCCAGTCATAATAGGAGCGCTCTGCATCGGTCTTCGACCTCATATACATATAGGCCGCAATCAGACCCGCGATAAACCCGCCAAAGGTGACATTTCCCACCAACCTATGGAGATTAAGGGGCATCCAACTATAGTTGGCCATTTTATCCCACAGGCCAGCATTGGAGACAAACTCGACAAGCGAGACTCCCTCGGCAGCCTTAGCAGGGGTATTCATAAAGGATGTCGGTCCGTCGATCACAAATAGGGTCACCGTCCCAACAATATTCAAAAGAATACCTAACGCAATATGGCGTCCTTTCAAGGATCCCTTCATGGAATCCCAAGAATAGAAATAGGTATACAGAATAATGGTTTCGAGAATAAATAACAGGGGATAAATGACTGCAAACACAAGGAAGAAATGCTGAATCAACCAGGTTGAGAATTCTGGATAGGTACCCAAGAGCACAAAAATGAACAACCCCCCGGTCAGAGCCGTCATGCTATAGAGGATAACCGTGACCTTAATGACCTCCTTGGCCAAACGATCATACTTTGGGTCGTTGTTTTTATACCCTAACCATTCCGCCACTACCGCAAATATTGGGGCCCCCAAAATGAATGCGGCGAACAAAATATGCAGGTTAGCAACAACCCAGACGGCCGTTCGATTTCCCGAATAAGGAAAATCAACCTGAGGGGCAGGAACTTCCTGCCCATACGCCAGCGCTGCCCCACCCATGAGCAAGCCTAAGACCATCCATATACTTCGATGTAAGGTTTTCAAGGGTCGTCCCCCTCCTTTATCTTTCTTCTCGTTCCTGGGAATATTTTTTGGCGTTTTTAGTGGGCCGCTTCCCCTGCAGGCGCCTCGGCTGCAGTCTCTTCAGACGCTGGCGCAGATCCAGCTGTTCCAGCGGCAACCCATTTTTTTGCTGCTACATCATATTCTTTGCCTTTGAGACCAAAGGTGGCTTCAAATGCAATAACCTTCCAGATTGCGTCCTCAGAAAGCTTACTCTTCCAGGCTTTCATTTTGGTGCCTTTGACACCTTCGTTCACCCGCCAAAACCAAACCGAGTCCGAATACAGTTCCATTTGTTCAGTTCGGCGGAAGTCTCGAGCACCAGCTTTAACCGGCTTCCCATTCTTCCCATGGCAACTGGCACAATTCACATCAATATTTTGTTGCCCCGTATAGATAGCCTCGCCCTCTTTCAAAATTTCTGGGTTATTCCAATAGCCGTCTGGCATATGCTTGTCAGCATACTCTGGTGGAGCAGGGGGCGGAGGCTTTGGCGGGCCTTCTTCACCTCCACCACAAGCAGAAAGCGACAAGCCCATCACCGCTGCGCCAACAACCAACAAACTTTTTAGATTTCGGTATTCGTTCATCATTCCCCCTCGCCTACGGAATAAGTTTGGTTCGTAATAATTGCCAACTGTCCAAGATGATAATCCCTTTTCAAAAAACCCCTTCCCAGCAACCTGGAACGACCCCAAGGCACCCATGCCTTACTGGGCCTCCTGGCCTCGAAAAAAGACCTGGCTTTCTATCACAGACTTGCGCCAAGCGTCAATCAATTCTTCCATTTGGACAGGGCTCCCTGTCCTCAAGCATTGGCAATATTTCATTGGATCACGCATGAAAAGGAATCAGATTTTTACTGTGAGGGAAAAACTAGGCAGGAGAGAAAAAATGCAACTGGAGGAGATTAATTCATCTGAGGCTTTTGCCACTTATTGGCCCAATCTTCCCATGATCGGCCAAAGGCGGTATCTTCGCCACTGAATTCCACTTCAGTAATGTCGCGATACGATACCATGAAGGGATCTGACTGATTGGCTACATACATTTTTATATGTGGATGAGGAGTTCCTTCCTGCCGATCGAATACGTAACCGAGGACCTGCTCTCCGGTCTTCAGATGGATGGTCACGTCGCCTCGATAGTCACACGCACGCTCCATTGCCTCTCGCAATGCGGTCTCAGTATCCGTTTTCACGTGATGGCCTTCCCAGGATGGGGGGTGATTTTCAGAAGGCAAAGGATCGCTCATGACTCACACTTTCTTGAGGATTCAACCGACGAGAACGGAGTTAGGAATCTTAGCTCATGAATGAGCTGACCTAAACCGCATTGGGGAAGAGCGTAGCTCGGACGGTTCCGAAAAAACCGCCCCATGTACCGAAGGTGTCCTTGACCGCCGAAGCCTCATAGCCGCAATGCACCATGCAATCTCGGCATTGATCATGCCGTCCGCTTCCATAGCGATCCCATTCTGTTTCTTCCATTAATTCTCGAAACGTTGAGACATACCCTTCCTGCAATAAATAACAGGGGCGTTGCCAACCAAAGATATTGTACGTGGGGTTTCCCCATGGAGTACATTCATAGTCCCGCTTGCCCATGAGGAATTCTAAGAACAGCGGGGATTGATTGAACTGCCAATGCCGCTTGCGTTGTGTCAGTAATTGGGAAAATAGAGATCGTGTGCGTTCACGTTTTAAGAAACTTTTTTGGTCTGGAGCTTTATCGTAGCTATATCCCGGTGAAATCATCATGCCTTCTACGCCCAGCTCCATCATTTCATCAAAGAATCGACGGACACGCAAAGGTTCGGCATCATCGAAAAGAGTCGTATTGGTGGTCACTCGGAACCCTTTTGCCAACGCTGCCCGAATCGCTTTAACCGCCACATCATAGACTCCATCCCGACATACGGCATGATCATGTTCTTCCTTAAGACCATCCATATGGATACTGAAGGTCAGATATTTAGAGGGCGTATAGTCTTGGATTTTTCGCTCAAGCAAAATGGCGTTGGTGCACAAATAGACATATTTTTTTCTCTGCACCAGCCCTTCAACAATCGCTGGCATTTCTGGATGAATGAGCGGTTCTCCGCCTGGAATACTGACAATGGGCGCTCCACATTCATCCGCTGCCGCCCAACATTGCTCGGGCGTCAGCCGTCGGTTCAGAATATGATCCGGATATTGGATTTTCCCACACCCCGCACATTCCAAGTTGCATCGGAACAAAGGCTCCAGCATCAGCACTAACGGGTAGCGCTTGACCCCTCGAACATGGTTCGACAAGGCATACTGTGACACCGTATACATTTGTGAAACAGGTACGGCCATCGTTAACTTATCCCCAGAGTCAGATCAAGGCGTTCCCTTCGATCGCCGAAGCTATACCCCTTGACCTTAGAACGTTGACTGATACCAATTTTGATTTTCATTTATTTTCTTTTCTTCTGTTGGCTTCGGTAGAAAGTGGAGGCGCCGAGCGGGTTCGAACCGCTGAATCGCAGTTTTGCAGACTGCTCCCTTAGCCACTTGGGTACGGCGCCTTCGTCATGCATTATACGAAGTTGCTTTTCTTCTGCACAACCAGAGAGAAACCTATTTCTCTTGTCTAAGAAGCCAAGCAAGCATTACTTGAGAGGCAACACGGGAATCTCACGAGAGGACGGCCTGGGGGAGACTAACGACATTTCTTCATGTGGGAGCATTGATGGAGAAGGTTCCAAGGCCGATCCAGCGGGGCTTTCGGCATCTTGCTCTTTGGCCATGGCTTCCACTTCTTCAATTAACGTGTCCATTAATTCTTCGGAAGGTACCCGCTTGTAGAGTTTGCCCTTTTTAAAGACAATTCCTACACCTTGACCTCCCGCAATGCCAATATCCGCTTCCTTGCCTTCACCAATCCCATTGACCACGCACCCTAACACCGAAACCGTAATGGGATTTTTAATATGCCCTAACCGATGCTCCAATTCATTGGCCATCTTGACCACATCGATCTCGACACGGCCGCAAGTTGGACAAGCAATCACATTGACTCCGCGATGACGAAGCTCCAGAGACTTCAATATTTCAAACCCGACTTTGACTTCCTCGACTGGGTCAGCGGCTAATGAAACGCGTAGCGTATCGCCGATGCCTTGCGACAATAACCACCCCAATCCTACGGCAGACTTGACGGCACCCGTCGCGGCTGTCCCTGCCTCCGTAATCCCAATATGCAGAGGGCAATTGGATTGCTGGGCAAAAAGCCAATACGCATCAATGGCCATATGCACATCGGAGGCTTTCAATGACACTTTCATGTTCGTAAATCCCACATCTTCTAAAGCATGGACGGCATTGAGTGCCGACTCTGCAAGGGCTTCTGCTGTGGGATAGCCATACTTATCTAATAACGGCTTTTCAAGAGACCCCCCATTGACGCCAACCCTCAGGGGAATACCATTGTCATTGACAGCTTTGATGACCTCTTCCGTTTTCCACCATGGGCCAATATTCCCCGGATTGATGCGGACACAATCCACCACTTCCGCCGCCTTTAAGGCTAAACGATGATCAAAATGAATATCGGCAATGAGTGGGACATTCATCTGAGCCTTAATTTTTGGAAGAGCATCAGCCGCTTCCATATCCGGGACTGCCACTCGAATGAGTTCACACCCAGCCTCTTCCAAACGATGAATCTGTTCAAGAGTTCCCACGACATCCCGCGGATGAGGGATAGTCATTGATTGGACGGAAATCGGGGCTCCGCCGCCAATTTTGAGTGATCCTACTTGAATTTGGCGGGTTTTTCGTCGGGTAATATGCATGAGATACGACTAACGGATGACCGCTTGCAGGGTCACCCGATCATAGAGGGCCTTAGCTTGATCGTAAATACCATCAGCCGTCAGCCCGTATTTTTCACGGAGTAATTCTTGCGGGCCTTGCTCAATATACCAATCCGGCAATCCTAACACCTTTGTGGGAAGATCCCAACATTCTTCCTCGGAAAGAAATTCGAGCACTGCTGAGCCAAAACCACCCATTCGGCACCCTTCTTCCACCGTCACCAAACATTTCACCTTTTTGGCTACTTCCCGGATAAGGTCTTTATCGAGCGGTTTAACAAAGCGGGCATTCACCACGGCCACCGATACGCCTTCTTCTTTCAATTGCTCTGCTGCCTTCATCGCTTCTGATACAGTTACCCCAATAGCTAGAATCGCCACATCCGTCCCTTCAGATAGCAACTCCGCTTGTCCTATATCCAAAGGAATTGGTTCGGGATCTAACGGAACCCCCAAGCTGCTTCCCCGTGGGTAGCGTACTGCGGTTGGTCCATCGTGAACTAATCCTGTCTGAACCATATGCTGTAATTCATTCTCATCCTTTGGAGCCATAAGCACCATATTCGGCACGTGACGGAGAAAGGCGAAATCAAATGCACCATGATGCGTGGTCCCATCTTCTGCGACTAACCCACCACGATCAATACAAAACATCACGGGGAGATTTTGGGTAGCTACATCATGCACGACTTGGTCATAGGCCCGCTGGAGAAAGGTGGAATACATACAAATCACCGGACGCATATTTTCCGCCGCTAGGCCCGCAGCATAGGTCACCGCATGTTGCTCGGCAATGCCGACATCAATCAATCGAGTGGGGAATTCTTTTTGGAAATTCGACAACCCCGTACCCTCACACATGGCAGCTGTAATAGCCACCACACGATGGTCTTTCCGAGCTTGCCGAATCAAGGTATTCGCAGCGATAGAACTGTATGAAGGATATCCAACCTTTTTTACCGGTGCTCCGGTTTTTCCGTCAAAAGGCGAACAGGCATGAAACCAGACCGGATTCTTCATCGCTGGTTCGAAACCTAACCCTTTTTTCGTAATGACATGCAGTAACGTTGGCCCTTTTAGCTTTAAGACATTTCCTAAGGTCGGCAATAAATGTTCGAAGTTATGTCCATCAATTGGTCCAACATAGCGAAAACCTAATTCCTCAAATAACAAACCTGGAAGAAGAAAGCCTTTGGCTAATTCCTCGGCTCGCATTGCCATCCGCTTCACATTTTCACCAATTTGCGGAATTGTATCTAACAATTGCGAGGTTTCCTCACGAAACCGGGTATAAAACTCTCCCGTAAAGGTGCGATTGAGATAAGCCGAGATGGCCCCAACATTTCGAGAAATGGACATTTGGTTATCATTTAAGATCACCACAAGGTCTCGACCCATATCCCCCGCATGCTGCAATCCCTCCAAGGTCATCCCAGAGGTCAAAGCCCCATCTCCAAGCACACACACAACTTTTTGTGATCCTTGCACTTGCTCTCGTGCCTCGACAAACCCCACTGCCGCAGAAACTCCCGTTCCAGCATGTCCAGCATTGAAGGTGTCATAGGCGCTTTCTTCGCGCTTACAAAATCCGCTCATGCCCCCAAATTGTCGGATGGTGTGAAATTGCTCGCGTCGCCCCGTGAGCAATTTATGCGTGTAGGCCTGGTTGCTGGTATCCCAAATGATTTTATCCTGTGGCGTGTTCAGCAAATAGTGCAAGGCAACGGTCAGTTCTACCACACCAAGGTTTGATGCCAGATGTCCCCCCACTCCCGAAATCACCTCGATAATCAGTTCACGGATTTCCTGGCACAGTTCGGGGAATTGTTCTGGAGAAAGTTTCTTTAAATCTGTTGGACTTTCAATCCTTTTTAACAAGGACATAACGATCCTTTCTGAACACACGTCGCGATTTTGGAGGAAAAAATGGAGAGAGTTCGTACGCCTACATACTTCAAAAAATTCTCCCATAGCCACCTGACACTGTCAAGCATCAAGCCCCCCAGAGAATAAAAGGCGTTTCCACTCCAGCTGAGAATCTGAAAAGATTAAGGTGGAGCGAGACTATATGACGATCAATCCAGGGAAAGGTCTCCCACCTAAAAGCGTGCCGACCAGAGACCATCCCGTCGCTATAACCATGTTCCGCTGAAAGAATACCCGTCTTCGGGAGATAACCCCAACCCTTCCTCTGCACATTTTCAGAGCATCAGAATGGATACGAAGAACTTCACGGGCGGGTGCCATTGCTAGGGATCAATGATGATGCCGAATGACAAACTAGAATCACGTCCACGGGCAGAATACGCTGAAGCCTGAACATCCCGAGTGAGGCACTCCCGTCCAAACGTGATCAGATGATGGGCCACCATGGCGATTTGGAAGACTGATTCGACATTACCCTGACGCAGCTCTCGTCTCGTCATCTTCCAGAATTCCTTTCGATAATCGCTGCAAATCCCGACACGCCAGGCGGTGCGTGCGAAGATCTCGATCGCACGACGAAGATTCGGCCAGGTCAGCTGATCTAGTGGACGAGTTGGTCGCTTGCGGAGAGGATAGGTTTTCGTCCCTTGCGCAGCATAGCGGGCATAAATATTTCGTGGCTCGTACGTCTCCCGAATGACACGCTTCCAGTTGGCCACCACCTCCTCGTAGGGTTGGAGGTACTCGATGTTCGAATCACGTCCTTCGCCCGAATTAAGGCGGTTGGCCTTTTCTAGCCGTTCATAGAGGGGCGTGTGGGGCAAGGCGACAAGCAAGTTGGGTGTCACAATTGGAATTTTTGAAAGTGTAATAAACTCCAAGATTGCGTCAATAGTCTCCGGGGTGTCGGTATCCAAACCAATAATTATTCCTGCGGCAATTTCAATCCCATAACTATTGACCGTCTCGACTGCGTCAAGCATCGGGGTGCGGACATTCTGTTTTTTGCTCATAGCCCGGAGCGCATCCGGATCCACCGTCTCGATACCAATAAAAATATTGGTCATAAAGGCCTCACGCATCAGGGCTAAAATCTCTGGATACTCCACCACATTAAACGTCAATTCACAGGAGAGTCGAACCGTATAGTCCCGGCGCTTTTGCCACGCTACTAAGTGTGGCAGCAACTCACGCGCCGCTCGAGGATTGGCAATGAAATTGTCATCGACGAAATAAATGGAAGGCGTTCCACCATCGGCAAGTTCATCCAGCTCAGCGAGAATTTGCTCTGGTGTCTTGAGCCTCGGGTTTCTTCCATAGAGGGCAGGGATGTCACAGAATTCGCAGGTAAAAGGACAGCCACTGGAATACTGAACGCACCCAAGCAGGTACTGACGAACGTTGATCAACCGATAGGCAGGGGTCGGGAAATCGGTCATGGGAAGACGGTCCACCGTCCGATAGATGATTTGTTGTTCTGGCCGCGCTGTAGTCTTGTCAATTTGGCGGAACAATTGGAGCGTGGCATCACCCACTTCTCCGCAATGTAAGTAATCGAGAGCTTGATAGTCTTCTGGTGCAGCAGAAACGGAGGGCCCACCGAGCACAGTGACCTTACCTGCGACATGCGCACGCCGGGCAATATCATGGATTTGTTTGCGTTGAATGTGCATGCCTGATATCAAAACCGCATCAGCCCACACAAACTCGCTTTCCAGTACCGGACGGATATTTTCATCTATGAACCGGACTTCCCACTCTTGTGGCACAAGCGCCGCGATGAGAAGAATGCCTTGAGGAGGCATGAAGGCCTTCACAGGCCCCATCAGTGGAAAGGCATGGTCAAAGGTACCAAAGGCCTTTGTATAGGCAGGAAACACGCACAGAATGCGCCGAACGGTCGCTGGGCGAAATGTCCGAACGGTCACCAGCGGGAGGACCCACATTGAAGATTCTGACAAAAAAGTCTCTTTCTTATCAGAGGGGGGACTCAAAATCTACCATACTCAAGAGCATCATGTCCGGTTTGGCTGATCCTATGACCCTCCCAACCTGTCTTTTCCAATACGTGAATCGCTAGGTCGCTGTATCTGCTGCTCTCTCATTCACGCGATATAGAAAGGCCGGTAAGACGACTAAACAACCGATCAATGTCAACAAGATACCCAGGGTTAACAATTGTCCCATGCTCGCAATGCCCACATGTGAGGTATAGGCCAGATTACTGAAACTGAGCATGGTCGTCACACTACTAAAGAACACGCCTCGTATGGTTCCAGACCGTAATAACGCTTCACATTCGGCCGGACTCCTCCGCATTCGTTCAACAATATGAATCCCACTGTCGGCGCCCAGACCGAAAATTAACGGGAGAGCAATCACATTGGCATAATTAAACGGCATGTCAAACATCACTGTGTATGCTACTAAACAGATCGCCGCCAAACTTAACGGAAGGATCACCAATAGCATATCCCAGATATTTCGAAGGACAAGAGCCAGGATGACGAGAATCACCAGCAACGCGGAGATGAAGGCCTGCTTGAACGCCCCGGCAACCTCATTGCCTCCATCTAAATAAATAGCCGGCAATCCCGTCACTTCTGGGGCAATGCGACGAACTTCGTTGACAAACTGCTCCAAGGCGGAAACATTCCGTAGGTCTTTTTTGGGGTACACTTCGAGTCGGTAGGCCCCCTCCTTCCCCACCCATCGTTCACGCAACTCCTTTGGCAAATCTTTTTGCGTAATCAAACCCGTCGGCATCGCCGTGGAGTACATGGTGAGGGGGTCCGTTGGTAATGATCCCAACAAACTCTTATCCAGCCGTGCCAGAAGATCATTTTTCGCCTCATGATCAATGGCGTTGAACTTCGCGATAAGGCTTCTCAGCGCATTTCGTAGTTGGATGGCAGAACTCCCCTGATCACTCAATCCCGCCATGTGAATACGCTCTTCTAAAACAGCCAAAAAAGATTGCATCGCGGCAAGAGTCGTCTCGACTCCAGTGGAAGAAGCTGGGATAACCGAAGCTGATTCCTGGGGAAACATTCCATCAGCAAGACCTGCGAGCACGATCAATTTTTCGAATTGGTGAGAAGGAATGAAATCCTCGATCGTCACCACCTTTTCCACCGACTCCAATGCACCGAGCCTGGATACATCACCAGCGACCTGATCCACCGTGGATAAAAGCGTAAGGGACCACGCCCCTCCTTTTGGGTCCTCAAGAAGATCATCCATCGTTTGCACTGATTCAACATGTGGATCGCGTATATTGTGAGGATTCCAATCAAAAGAAGCCTGGGGAAGCAAAAACACCGCGCCAAAAAAAACAACCACTGTTCCCCACCGAATAACTTGTCCATGACGAATAGGAAATTGATAGAGCGCCTTCCACCTCTGCTGAGTAGAAGCGGGGCGGCAATCGTCCTTCAACGAGGGGAATACCCACAAAATCGCTGGTAACACCGTGAGGGTCACCACGAGACCAATGAACATACTCGTTCCTGAAATCAAACCCAATTCCGACATGCCCGTGTAATTAGTCGGAACAAAGGAGTAAAAACCCAGTCCGGTGGTCAACGCACACAACATTAAGGCCGGCCCTACCTCCCGGAGACTCGTTTTTATCGCACCAAATGGTTCGTTTCCTAATCCCACCAGTTCCTGATACCGGAGGCACAAATGAATCGCATAGTCTACAGCCAGGCCGATAAACAAAACGGCTACGGCCATGGACAAAATATTGAGTTGCCCCACAGCTACCGTGGCAAATGCAGCGCTTAACGACAGACCCACGAGCAACGTGAGCAAGGTGACGACCATAAACCGCCAGGAATGAAAGGCCAATGTCAGCGTGCCACAGACCATGATCAGGGAAAGAATGGCCGCAATTCCGGCACGTTGGCCGACCACTGCCAGCTCTTCATGGGACAGCGCCACTTCACCGGTGACTCGAATTCGAACTCCTGGAATAGCTGAAAGACCCGACTCTTGAATCACACGGTGTATCACCTGAAGGGCCGTTTCGGCAGGAAGCATTTTTTTATAATCTAGGTGAGGTTGAAGGAGAACGAACCTTCGTATCGGAGATGTTTGAGCCTCCAGTTTCAGCATGACTGAATGCCACGCCAGAACATAATCCAAACCAATCACACTAGACTGGATGCCTTCGGCCATTCTCCTAAAAAGAGAGTCCAGAAGTGGCTCCTTCACCCAATCGATTTGATTTTCACGATCGCTCAACATCGTAAAGAGACCAAAGATGTTTCGATTGTGCATAAATTCTTGGATCAATGTTTTGTTAACCGACACGACTTTCGACAATTCTTCAAGTTCCGCAAGATCAAGGTACAACAGGGCATGCTTCTCAAAAAATTCCCCTCCAAAGGGGGTGTACACCGATTTGATGTACTCATGCTCAATTCGTAATCTTGCATCAAGTGTTGCAACCGCCGCATGAGCCATCTCCGGGGTACGGGCCTCGACAACAAGAAGAATGGAATCCGCATTCTGAGGGAATACCTTTTTATAGTGCTCGCTAGCTTCTTGAATTGGGACGTCGGCCGCCAGCATCTCAGTGGTGTTGGTATTGATCCCCAAATACATGAAGGCAGACCAAAAAGAAATGACCGTGGCGATAGCGGCCAGCGTTAAGATCCACCACGCCTTGGACTTCACAACATCCGCAACCCGACCAAGTACTATGGAGACCCAAGAGAAAGAAAAAAAAGGCATCGCGTTTATTATCGGTCGTCAGGAAATAATTGCGGAACATGCTCTACGCTGGCATCGGCAATCCTATTGCTAGCCACGACTTGCTTGAACCAATTTTTAATAGGAAAGACATTCGGATTCATCCTTACGGACCAAACAAATTTGGGCATCAATGGCGCACCGCGTGAGAGGGAACGAGGCAGGTCAGATCTACAATATGGGAATTCGAAAAATAGAGAGTACCAAGCCCATACTGGGAGAGAAAGCGATGTCTTGAAATTACCATACGTATTTGAAAGAAAAATTGAGATCAATAGACCATCAGCCAATTTCCATCAGCCACCAATTGGGGATTGGAAAATTTAGGATCAGAGCTAATTCTTAGTTTTCCGTTCATTCAACGAGACCGGATGGTTCACCACCCCGGTTTTGCTGTAAGAACATTTGCGCCTGTGGTCGGTGGATCCGCTCCCAAATCCATCGTTTTTTGAGGGGCGGTGTGTTCAGAACACCCAAGAATTCCTTTACGGCCTCCTCAGCATGCCCATGACTCAAATACCACCTTCCCAAATCCAAGCGAGCAGGAACATAGTGAATATCCAGTGCGATGGCCTTCTTGAGATACTGACCGGCCATCTGGGTATCACCACCCAAAAACCAGGGCAGCTCCTCATACATTCGACCTAAAATGTGATGTGCTGGTGCATGCTTCTCGTCAATTTCCAATACTCGATTGACATGATATCGTAAGTCCTGCAAGGCAAGCGCTGCGGCAATCACGCCTTGTAACTGAACAGCCTGACCCAGATTGGCCGCATAAAGAAAATGTGCTTCGGCTGAAGACTCTTGTTGCTCTAAGGCTTTTTTAGCCCATCGAGCTCCTTCTTGAAATGCCCCCAATTTCTTCTCATGGTCGACATAGAGCCCATACCCAAGATCTAAATATACACTGGCCATCCGCATCCATTCAGCTGGGTCGTGAGGTTCCGAACGACCAGACGCCAGAAAGCCCAGAAGCTCTTCCTCCAACCTCTCAGGAGATTCGGATTCATGGGATGGTTCACCCGAACCCCCAATAGGCCAACCGAGTAAGAACAGAATCGGAGCGAACCAAAGAATCAGATGCCCACTCTTCTTTGAATCCAAAAATGCTCTCCTATTCCAATTCCTTAAAACGGATAATCCAGGCCCGCAAAGACGGCTCCGCCCTCCCGGCTGTATCCCCAATCGACCCGGCTGATTAAATTTGGTCTGACAAGGCCTCGAAACCCGACGCCCGGCGTGACTTCCCACTCATTAAATTGTCGGTAAGAAAAATCCCGGTAGGTCCGTCCCATATCGACAAAAGGCGCCACTTCAAATTCCACATTGACGTTGAACATTTTAATTTGAAACAGATGAATACGCTCCTCAACATTGACGACCACCATATGCTTATCAATGAACCGGTCTCGTCCATATCCACGAAGATTATCCTCGCCTCCTAATGAACTTTGTTCAAAAAATGGGATCCCATCTCCGAAACTTAATTCCAATCGCCCTCGAATGAGAAAAATGTATCGCTTGGACGGACTCGGGAAAAATTGTCGAGCATCAATACCGTAACGAAAATACAGTTGATCGTCGA
This sequence comes from Nitrospirota bacterium, assembly GCA_029879555.1. Lineage (GTDB taxonomy): Bacteria > Nitrospirota > Nitrospiria > Nitrospirales > UBA8639 > Nitrospira_E. Next base: position 14,692 of record JAOUQB010000016.1, read on the forward strand.
TTTGTCGTCGATCAAAGTTTTGTGCCAACTCCGCAAACCCCTCAACCCGAGTTCCCGCCGTGGGCGTGGTAGGGTTATCACGAGAATCATAGTGAAAAACTAATCGGTGCGCTAAGACCGTGGCACCTTCAATTCCGGCAATCGAGGAAAAGCGGTCCTTTGAATATGGTTCATCATCCACTCCACCCGGCTGAATTTCAACATCACGAAATCGCTGATTCACCGACAATCGCGTGACATCGTTGAGATGAACCCCAAAATTCCAATGGACCTGAATTTCCCTCCCCGTATAATTGCTTTCATTCGATTCGGGTGTCACTTGGCCAAGACCGAAAAACCGTTTTGTGGCATTTTTGAAAAATTGTGCCCCAATATCAACGAAAAACAGCCCTTCAATAAAACCAGGATCTTGGTACCGGAATTTGAGCTTTCGCTCAATTTCCTCCGTATACGATCCCATGGCCTCCATTTGCTTTCCCCCTGACCAGTATTGGAAATAGTTAAGCGTCCCACGAACACCCAAAAACGAATTATGTATGAGCATGGGCGCAAAGACGGAACGAAGATTCCCCTCATCATCGGAATCCAACACCGGCACAATTAGCCCAAAATCTCGCCCATCATTTTTGGAAGTCGAAATGGCGGGTACCACAAAGAAGGATTTTTCAGCCCAGGCAGAGGAAGGGAAACCACTTGCGGTTACGGCCAGGCAGAAGATCGCTGCCAGGGACAACACACGGAATGACACCATGGAACGGGCTCGCTACGAAGAGGCGGCCAGGTCAGTCTTCGAACGAAGCTTGTCGAGTAATCCATCGAAGGAAGAGGATTTGATGATTCGCGAAAATTGCCCTCGATAATTTTTAGTCAAACTCACGCCATCAATAATCACATCATACACGCCCCATTGCTCATTTTTTTTGAGCAGCCGATAATCCAAGGGGATTTGGACTTTCGGCGACACCACCTTTGTCTGAACCTCCGCAAAGTCCCCTTTCAGCCGCTCCTTCAGATACTCCACCTGTTCCCCGGAATAGCCATCAATATTCCCCACATAGGATCGGGATAAAAATTGCTGGAACAAGGCCACAAATTCTTGTTGTTTGTCGACCGTAATATTTTTCCATTCGGCGGCAAGTGTGCGCTTGGCCATTTCCTCATAATCAAATCGCTTTCCAATAATCGCTTCTAATTTTTCCCGGCGTTCGGTCTCCCGTGCAGCATCTTTTAAGGCAGCATCTCCCAATACCGCAATCACCTCATCAATCGTGTCTTTCACGGCCTGAGTTGGCGTGCCTTCACCCCAAGCCGGAGAGAAAGCCAGGAACGAAAGTGCCACCGAAGCCAACACCACCAAAGTTCGAGTGTTACGAGCTCCACCCATCAATAGACTCATGCGAGACTTACTCCGGCTCATTATTTCAGGCAACACGCTCAAAATCCCTGTCATAAGCTCCTCCACCTCGCTTCAATAAGAACCATTATTCCACATTGCCATGAATAAATTGACTAATGACTTGCTCTAAATCGATACCGGATTCGGTATCCATAATCATTCCCCCCCTCGCGAGAGGCTCCCCGGCCCCTCCAGGAGAAAGCCCCATGAATTTCTCCCCAATAATCCCTCGAGTTTTGATTGAGGCAATCGCATCAGTATACACCGTAATCCCATCTTCTATCGCCAACACCACTTGAGCTTGATCTTCTTTCAGCACAATAGACTTCACCCGACCCACCTCGACGCCAGCAATTTCAACGGATGCCCCTTTTTTTAACCCCGAGCTCGAGGAAAAATCTGCTGTCAGTTCGTAATAATCCCCGCCGACAAGTTCCAATTTTCCCAGCTTAATCGCCAGATAGCCTAGGCAGAGAATTCCGACGAGTACAAAGATCCCCACCACAAACTCCAATTTCCCACGTTCAATCATAGCAGCACCTGGCCAGGCCATGGTTTATTCATTCAGAACTCCTTAGGAGAAAGGTCCACCATTCAACAAGCCACATCGTCTGGGTCATATCATCGTCGCATTTGGAACTGAAATGAATTCGCGCACTAAAGGATCTTGCAGCCGTTGAAATTCCGCCGAACGCGCCATCGCCAAAACTTTACCATTCTTGAGCATAGCGACCCAATCCGAGATGGAGAAAATTTTTGGAATTTCATGACTCACCATGATCGCCGTAAACCCAAAAGCCTTATGCATTGCTAGAATGAGATCATGAATCGCATGGGCCATGAGGGGGTCTAAGCCGGTTGTCGGTTCATCAAATAAAATAATCTCTGGCCCCATCACCAACGCTCTGGCGAGTCCAGCCCGCTTTTTCATCCCGCCACTTAACTCAGATGGAAATTTGTGTCCCATCTTCCCCAACCCCACTCGTTCTAACATCTCCGGCACATATCGTTGAATGTCGTTTTCGGACACCAACCGCTTCTCTCTCAAGGGAAATGCGACATTATCAAAGACATTGAGGGAATCAAATAATGCGGCCGACTGAAATAACATCGCAAATTTCTTGCGAATCTCATTTAATTCTCGGGCGTGAATTTTGGCAAGATCAACCCCAGCCACCAGGACTTGACCTCGATCCGGCCGCATCAATCCAATGATGTGTTTCAACAACACGCTTTTCCCCTCGCCGCTGGGACCAATTATCGTGGTGATGTCCCCTTTGGGAATATCCAAATCCACCCCTCGAAGGACAGGTTGCCCCCCCAAGGTTTTTTCAACCCCTTTCAATTGAATAATGATTGATGATCCCATACTTGGACAGGTCAATCTTTACAAAAGAACTGATGTTAAAAAATAATCCCACACTAAAATGAGCACCGACGCCAGCACCACAGATTCGGTTGTCGCTTTC
>JAOUQB010000175.1 GCA_029879555.1 Nitrospirota bacterium
AACCGTCTAGCCAGCAATTCACTGCTGGAGGGATTAGTCTTCGGATTACGTGCTGCTGAAGCCGCATCAATGTATTCCAAAACCTCTTCACCACCAAGCACTATGACTCCTTCCATCGCCCGGCAATCTTCAGCCCAACACATGTCTGAACAAGACGTGGAGAAACTCCGAAATTCGCTGCGCCGATTAATGTGGACCAAGGTGGGATTAATTCGAACAGGGGAATCCTTACGGAAAGCACTCGACCAACTTCAGCAGTGGTCTCGCAAACTGCAACTGCCACCCTTCAACCGAACGGGCTTAGAAACACAAAATATGGTGCAGGTTGGACGCTCTGTCACGGAAGCGGCGCTCTGGCGAACCAACAGCGTCGGAGCCCATTACCGAGAGGACATTCCCTTTTTCAAAGGGTTAAAATGGAAGGTTCATAGCCAGTGCCAACAAACTCCTGAGACTGCCCCTGCATCCCATCCTCAAAAAGCAAAAACCCCCCGTCGTACCTAGAGCTGGCCCGCCTCTATCCATTCGAGGACATGAGGCATGGCCCTAAATACTGAGTCATATTGGCTTTGAAGGCTCTCAATAACGCGCTGGTCAGCGGACCTGCCTTCCCCAGCCCTATCTGACAATCCCCGATCTTCGAGACAGGCATAATTTCGAAACCGGTATTGGTGATAAAACACTCATCAGCCTGGAATAAATCCTCGATTCTATACCGTCCTTCTTCCACACTTATCTCTTGCTCCACAGCGAGTTCCATCACCATATCGCGGGTCACGCCTTGCAAAATTCCACATTCCACCGCTGGTGTATACAAACATTGATGTTTCACGAAAAAAATATTGCTCGCTGTGCATTCAGTTAACTCCCGATCCATATTCAACATCAGGGCATCATCGGCTCCGACCCGAGCAGCTTCCTGTTTAGCCAGAATATTATTCAAAAAACTGATGGCCTTAATTTGTGGAGATTGAGCCAACTCAGGATTTCGCCTAATAGACGCCAGATGTAAGGTCACACCCTGCTCCCGTTGTGGCTCTGTATATTCGACAAGAGGCTTGGCCATGACCACAACGGTCGGGCGAGCACACAACCGTGGATCAATCCCTAGCTCTCCTTCCCCACGAGAGATGGTCACGCGCAGACCGGCATTTTGGAGTGTATTGCGAGCTAAGAGTTCTCCAAAGATCGGCAGCCATGCGTCATCTGCGATGGGAAGTTCTAAGCCAATGAGTTCACAAGATCGGTGTAGCCGAGCCAGATGCCGCTTCCATAACAATACCCTTCCCCCATAAACCCGCAACGTCTCATACACCCCATCTCCATATAAAAATCCATGATCAAAGACCGAGACGTGCGCATGTTCTTTCTGAACAAATCGATCATTGAGATAGACCCACATGCTATTACCCCAGTAAAAAGTTAGGAGTCAATAAACAGGAGTAAGGAGCAAGAGTCAGTTTTCCCTGAAACTTCTTGCCTCTCACTTTTTACTTCTCACTCCGCACATTTTATGAATCCTTTGCATGCTGAAGAACTTGAAAAAAGGCTTGTGCCTTATGAAGGGTTTCCTCATATTCTCGAACAGGATCGGAATCAGCCACGATGCCGGCACCGACTTGAAGATACCCACAGCCTTTCGTCAACAACAACGTCCGAATCGCAATATTCAGATCAACATTTCCATTCCATCCGATAAACCCTATTGACCCGGTATACAACCCGCGCCGAACCGGTTCAAGACGCTCAATAATTTCCATACAATGAACTTTGGGTACTCCAGTGATTGTGCCACCTGGGAACACCGCTCGAATCAAGTCAAATCCGTTGTGGCCCTCCCGAAGTTGTCCGAAAATATGCGAGACTAAATGCATGACATGGGAATACCGCTCCACCGTCATAAACTCATCGACATGAATAGATCCATAACGACAGACTCGCCCTAAATCATTACGGACAAGGTCCACGAGCATCAAATGCTCGGCTCGTTCCTTTGCATCGGAAAGCAGGTTCTCAGCGAGACGTCGATCTGCCGCCGTCTCTCGCCCTCGCGGCCGAGTTCCCGCAATGGGCCGCATATCCGCATTTCCCTCCGAAAGCCGAACAAGCCGCTCTGGCGAATTACTCACAATGACATCGGACTCAAGCACAAGAAACGCCGAATGAGGAGAGGGGTTCATACGCCGTAATTGGCGATAGAGAGTGGCGCCAGCCTGCGCTTGTGACGAAAACCGTTCCATCATGCCTTCAACTTGAAATCGATGGGAAAGATTGGCTTGGTAAATATCTCCATCGGCAATCAATTGTTGGCATTCGCGCACACGATCTTGATAGGCAGAAGCCGATTGCCCCTCATGAATGTGGAGAGAAAGTGGGCCAGCCATTTCCCCACCAAAAAGGAGGTCCACGGATTTCAGCTTCGCTTCCAATTCCCGTACACGAGATTGTCCTTCCCGGTACAGATGTTCCCAATTCTCATTTGCTAACCGTTCCGGAGAAGGCGAAAAAACCAGCCAGACTCCCGCCATCTGATGATCAACGACCACAAAGGTTTCAACAAAAAGAAAATAGATATCCGGGAATAGGAGATCGTCTACGGCATGGTCCGGAAAAACCTCGAAGGTCCTGGCTAGGTCATAACTCAGGCATCCAACTGCCCCCCCCAGAAAGGGAAGAAAAGAAGGTGCGCTACCAAGCGGGTGCTCTACAAACGTTCGTTGCAAGAACGAAAATGGGTCTTCGTCTCGCTCCTCCCACCCACCCCCAGAAGAGATTTGGACGCAGCCGTTTTTCCCTTTGACCACTTGATAAGGATCACACCCCAAATAAGAGAAACGGCGAGGCACGCCCCCGTGATGATCATCATGCTCAATGAAAAACGAGTGAGGAGAATACCCAGTGACCCGCCCATACAACTCAAAGGGATCTTCATAGACCACCCCACATTGCTTCACCAGGGGAAAGATGTTCGGAGAGGGAAAGGTGTGATCCATCCCCCCTTCCGTCTGGGTAGGAAGAACAGACAACGTGTTAGGGAGTATCTGATGGAACTGGAGCTGTAGGAGCAGTCAACTTCATGGCATTCGCGGCTTCTTCGGGCGCTAAAACTCCTTTTTGTACCAGGGATTCCAAGAGACCCTTCACCGCCTCTCCTGGTGAACGACGAAGCCCTCGCACCCGAATATTTGGCGGATAAAACCGAAGATAGTCAGGATTTTTCACCCGTATAGTAACTGGTTCGCTTTCACTATAAGGACCGAGCTCTTGAGCGGAATTGGGAATACGAAAAAACGGTTTGCCGTTGGCCAACACCCCATCAGGGGATTGAATTTCTACCCGATTCGAAATATCAGCGCCGGTTATTTCTCTCACAGTATCCACAACCAGAATCAAGGAATCCGCAACCACGGGATCGCCAGTTTTATTTTTCACTGTGACAATAAACTCGACCTCACTCACCGAGGTTAACTGCGATCCAGAAAGAGGTTGGGCATGTTTATATTGGATAATCGGAACCACGCCTTCAGTGACGTCCGGCAGCTCATCCACGGTAGGATTGGCCCAAGCCAGAGTTCCACCCACCGAGATTTGAAGCAGGAGAACAAATACGATGCCTTTCACCATTGTTTTCATCCTCCCAAAGAAAAATAGAACGCAGGCTGACAGCAATTCCCGTTTTTTTTGTCATTCACTCACAAGACTTAACACCGACCATACTGTAACATATCTCATAAATTATACGACGTCTTTCCTTGACAAGATTTATGATTTTTTGCTTCAATGTGACCCCTTCCAACGACTCGCCTTGCAGGTCTCACACATGGCACCTTCTCAGGATCCACTATTTTCGGGACTGGGGCAGGCCATGCGAGTGGGAACAGACCTGCTTGCAGCCCTTATCGTCGGTGGATTCCTCGGATGGTTAGTTGATTCATATGTGCTAGATTCTACACCGTGGGGTGTAGCAGTTGGTTTAGCTTTAGGATTGATCACTGGAATTCGCAACGCCTACCGCGCAGCCCAGCGGTGGAATACATAAGAAGTAAAAACAAGGTTCCGCTTTGGAAGATCCCTTACATCCCTTCGAACTTCATAATTTCATCCCGCTTTCGCTTTTCGGTCTCGACATTTCAGTCAACAAGGCCGTCTTGCTGATGTGGATTGTGGTGGGACTCGCCTCCCTCTTCCTCATAAAGGCAGGAGCGGCCAAGTCCCTTGTCCCATCGAAGCTGCAAAGCTTGGGGGAATTACTGGTTGAATTTATTCGAGGCATTATTCAGGACACCATGGGGTCTTCGGGAATGCGTTATTTTCCCCTTATCAGCGCGCTGTTTATTTTTATATTATTTTGCAATCTTTTAGGATTAATTCCAGGCTCTTACACCGTGACCAGTCAGATTGTCGCCACGGGTGTATTCGCCCTCGGGGTCTATACCCTCAGCCTCGTCATCGGGTTCCAATTACATGGAGCAAAGTTTTTAGGGATACTTGTCCCACCTGGCACCCCTGGATGGCTTTTGCCATTAATGATTCCTATTGAATTGATCAGTCAAATAGCTAGACCCATCTCTTTGGCTGTGCGATTATTTGCCAATATGACCGCTGGCCACGTGATTCTCGGAGTCTTATTTGGATTGACGATTGCTGGCGGGCTCCTCATTGGATGGTTGCCTTTTTCGTTCACCATCGTCTTGTATGGCCTAGAAGTGGGCATTGCGTTTATTCAGGCGTATATATTTACCGTGTTAACGTGTGTGTATATTGGCGATGCCATTCATCTGCACTAATCACGTTCGAGTCATGAAAGTTCGTTTTTACTATTAGTCCCTTTTAAACTGGGAGGACAACACTACAATGGATTCTGCAGCAGCAGCACTTTTGGGAATGGGCCTCGCGGCCGCGGGTTTTGCCGGTGCCGGTATTGGCATCGGGTATATTTTCGGGAAGATGATCGAAGCCGTCGCTCGTCAGCCAGAGGCGGAAGCTCGAGTCGGCAAGTATATGTGGATTGGATTCGCATTAGTCGAGGCGATCGCGCTCTACGGACTGGTCATTGCCTTCATCATTATGGGCAAAGGGTAAAGGGCGACTGAGCTATGCCACAATTTGATTCACATTTCTTTTCGTCTCTGATTTTCTGGGAGGTGCTGTCCTTCAGCATCCTGTTCTGGATACTCTATAAATATGCCTGGCCCCCGATTCTGGAAACGCTCGAGACACGAGAACGAAAGATTCGGGAGAGTTTAGATCAGGCAGAACAGAGTCGCGCGACAGCAGAGCAAAGGCTACAGGAATACGAAACCAAGCTCCAGCTTGCGGCAAAAGAGGCTGAAACCTTGATGGCGGAAGCGAAACAAAAAGCCCAGCGGCTGCTTGATGAAAACCAGCAACGACTTCGGGCAGAATCGGACCGCATCAAAGAAGAAGCGACCCAAGACATTGAACGTGAACGGCGAAAGGCCGTGGAAGACATCAAGGGGCAGGCAGCTGATCTCGCAATTTTGGTGGCTGAGAAGGTCATTGGCCGAAGTTTATCGGATGACGATCATCGTCGATTTGCCAAAGAAGCATTAGCCGAAGTTGTCGCGCATTCCAAGAACTAGCCATTTTAAAAGTTCACAGCCAGAAGCCTCACTGGCTCATTTCCCTTCGGCGAGAAGTCCGCTACCCATCATACAAAATATCTCAAAGAGGGAAGTTACACTTCCCTCTT
>JAOUQB010000176.1 GCA_029879555.1 Nitrospirota bacterium
ATCATCTGTTGTTCGAAAGGCCTCCACCAAAGCCAGCCCCAAACGAATGTGGTCCGATAACAGCCCTTGAAGCGGAAACGAATGAACACCCATTTCATGGGCCACCCCCTTCTCCTCATCAAATCGTTCCTTCACCATCCGTTGAAGAACCCTGAGAGCCCTCTTTTTCAACTCCGTCTTTCCAAGCACTTGCGCGGCATGCAGATAGGCCCAGGCCATATCGGCATTGCTGCCCGTATACATCTTGTCATCTACGCTAGGCATGCCATTCGCTTTACGATGGATCATATCCCAAGAAAAATATTTTGCTCCAGAAACGAGCGTCACTCCGTCCAAGTCGCGCACATCGGCATCCTGGCTTTCGAAAAACAAGCCAGTATGAGGATCAGTTAAAAACCTTTCCACATACTCAATGATGCGCAGTGAAATATGCTTAAATTCTTTATTCCCCGTGAACTGGTAGGCTGTGACATAATTCTGAAGATTCTGCGCTTGAACCGTCAGCATTTTTTCAAAATGCGGCTGAGTCCAATCAGCATGTTCCGCATAGCGGTAAAACCCACCCCAAACCGGATCAAGAAGGGCCACTTGTTGTTCTAATGTGGTCAGACCCATCTTGATCAGTTCTACATCATTTTCAAAGAAACCATATGTTAACGCCATCTGAATGGCTTCCGGTTCAAAAAATTTCGGGTGATCTCGGAATCCTCCATTCACAAAATCAAATTCTTTTTTCATCATCTCCACGCTATGGTTGGCCATGGAGGGACGAAGGACCCCAGCTTGAGGTTCCTCGCGCGGCATTCGTTTCTTCACTCGATCCCACAACCGGGCAGCCTGTTGACGTAAATCTTCTTTCTCCGAGTCATACAACACCCTGGCCTCTTGGAGAAGGTCGATCATGACCTCCGGCTCAAGGGAGTTGGCTTGAAAAATAATTTCTCCAGTTGGCAGCAGGAGACTCGTTGTGGGCCATCCGCCTGTTCGATAGCGCGATTCGAGATCTGGACGTTGATCCGTATCGACGCGAACAGGAATAAAATTGGCTTGAAGTAAGGCGAGGACCTTTGGATCGGCATAGGTCGTTTGATCCATAACATGGCAGGCATGACACCACACCGCTGTTAAATCGAGAAGAATAAGCTTATCTTCAGCCTGGGCTCGATCAAAGGCCTCTTGGCCCCATTGATGCCACGGCAGACCAGACAAGGGATCAGACTCAACCTGATGCGAAAAGGCCTGGTGTTCACCAACAATGGAGACAGAAACGGTTAGGCAGAAAATAAAAACGACTTGTGACACCACGTTAGGAAGTGCTACTCGAGAGAGGAAGGGATTTCTATGAAATCGAGAGGCCATGACACTGGAACCATCGTCTACGTAGTCACTGAGAGGATAGCCCGCTTGATTAAATCCCGATCTTGGCATCCAGAATTTTCACGATCGCTGCGGCCGCCGTTATCCTCACGGCATCATCCGTATCTCGGAGGGTTCGCTTTAAAATTGGAAGCAGATCGTGTCCACCCAATCGCCCCAATGCCCGAACTGCCACAATTCGAGGACCTGGGATTGGATCATTTAACATGAGCTTTAGCGTGCCGACGACTTTCGCACCCTTTCCATTGCCCAACGCTTTCACGGCAATGGATCGAAGTGCAGGATTTTGATCTTGGAGCAACTGATGAAGTGTTCCTTCGACCACTGAAAAAGGGGAGCCCACTCGTAATAACGAGGCACAGGCCGAGGCTTGAACCCCAGAATCCCTATCCAGTAAAGCCTTTGTCAAAGATGTAAATACCTGGTGAGATTCATAGTATCCCATGCTAAAAGCGGCTTTATTTCTCACACCGGAGACAGGGTCGAACAGGGCTGCCTTAAGCGTGGGCAAGCTTTTCGGATCGTGAATTTTCCCCAACGACCCAATCGCGGCAGCCCGTATTGAAGGCTGAGTATCGCGCGCGGTTTTTTCTAAAAATGGAAGGGCTCGACGATCCTCTAAGTCTCCAAAAGCCCGTATCGCTCCGCCTCGCTCATAGCCTTCCTCACTTTGTGCCCCCTTTTCCAATCGTGTCCATTGCTGCTTCTGCCCCAATTCATAGAGGACAGCCGCCGCCGCTATTTGCACCAAGGCCTGTTCGTCTTGAAGGGAATGTTCAATGACAGGAATCTCATTTTTATCCCCAGATTTCCCAATACTTTTCACTGCAGTCGCCCGAACGAGCCCGGCCGAGTCTTTTAACGCTTCCCGCAATCGCTTGGAACGCTGACCGGCCTTGCGCTGTCCCAAGGCTTCAACGACCAGAGCCCGGATCATCCCGGACCCATCCGTCAACCCATCTTCTAAATATCCAACCATCTCATCGGAATCAATTTCTTTGAAAGCCGTATAGACCGCTCCTCGCATTTGCTCCCGCATATCGGCTTGTTTTGATAGAATGACCGCAAGAGCTAGCTGCCGTAAAAGGCTCTCATCTTCTCGTTTGGTCGACTGAACCAATTTCTCATACGAATCCATGGCTCCTGGGGAATTTCCCATTCTGGCAAGGGCCAGAATATGGAGCCGATACATTTGAGGCGAAGGGTTGGCTTCTTGGAGCAGAGGCTCCACCAGCTCCACGACTTGTTTAAAATCCCCTTTATCGAACGCCGCTTGAACTTTTTCAAGGCCCGTACTCTGGGACACCTTGGCCCAACTGTGAACCGGGAAGACCCCACCTATCGCCAACACAAAGATGCCGACACATTTCAATACATGCAGACCACGAATACACATGTGTACGTTCACGAACACCCCCCTTAACCGTTAGGGCTTGGAGCCTCTTGCGCTTCAATCTTCCTATATCCCAAAGGGATTTCAAAATAAAACTCTGGCTGAGTGGATACGACCACATGCTCATATTGAACAAACCAATCGCGGTCTTGACTCACCAGCTTCAATAAGACCTGTCGAGCAGGATCAACCCACTCAAAATATTTCTCCGTATTCCCAAATCGATCCTGAGTCTCCACATCATAGAGCAGGGCTGCGTCATTATTGACCATGGAGTCGCCAATCAAGGTCCGACGGGTTTCTCCTTCCAACGTCACGGCAAATGGTAGCAGATAGTCAGACGTTAACGGCACACTCACGACCATTCGACGTTCGGATAGGACATACCACACCTTTTGCTCATCCAGCCGCACAATCGACACGCCCGCATAGCCCAATTCGGTTTTGACGCCCCCCATATGTTCAATTCGATAACGATCTTGTTTCACGAATAATTGGGCTTTGGCTTTTCGCCCATCATGTTTCCATATCAGTCTGGCCGAAAACTCTGCGGAGCCGACACCCAACTCCACCGGCTGTGTCCAGCCATCAGTGCTTAACAAGAAGCCTGCCAGACATGCCAGGCCCATAATCAGAAATGGCTGGGACACATTCCTCCCATGACCTGTTGAAAAAACATTCAACGGGCCACCTCAAGGCCGTTGATGTTCAACCAGAGGCTCAATGACAATGGGGCGTCCCAGTGCGGCTGGAGTAAAACGTGGTGGCGTTTGACGGGTATGAGCGGTCCATCGCCTGGCTGGAGAATCCAAGGAGATATCCACCTGAGTCATTTGTGCTGCTTGGACCGTCACGGTTTGAATGTCTTCGTGTTTCACGCTGGGATGCCAGGCACGCAGACGATAGGTTCCCGGAGGAATATCCGTAATCTCATAGCTCCCCGTCTCACTCGTAAACGCAAAATAAGGGTTATCCACGGCAATGGCCCAACTCTCCATATAGGCATGAAACCCGCATTGCATCACAAATGTTTGCCGGCCTTTGCTCAAGTGGAATTGATGAACCATGGATGTTCCCGGCATGTGCGCATGCGTCGCGTGAATATTTTCACGCTGATGCTTACGATTAAAAGGAAGTGGGGAATTAAACAAGACCCGCGTTCCCTGGCTTTGTGAGGTTTCATAGGCTTGAATATCGTGCATCACTGGATCCATATTCACCACCTCAATGCCATGTTCACTACGAACGACCGTGGTAAACGGCAGAAATTGGCAATCCTTTGCTTCAACCTTTGGGATGGAAAGCGTGAAGGGTTTCCCAGCAGAAACCCCTTCAAGCACCATCACCACCCCTTGCACTTGATTGTGGTTATTGACCACAAAGTCTTTTAATAATCGCCACCCCTTACCATCAGAAATCCGGCCGCAGTATTCTGGATCTGGAAAAGTAATAAGATTATAGGCTTTGGGCACAGGAGCACCTCCATTGAGAGTCACCGTGCCAGTGATTGTTCCCCCATCTTCAATATTTTTCACTTCGTAGGCAAAGGCGAAGGAACCTTCGCCGATAACAAACCACCCCATCGCAATGATCAAAGCCAACAGGTTCATAGAAATTACGGAATTTGCCGCCGAAGAGATGGAATAATTTTTTCACCCTCTTCAAGCAGTTCTTCCCCAAAACGAGGATTGTCATGCATTTCATGAGCACTGCGTCTTCCTTGAGGGGATTCATATTTGAAATCTACCGTTACGGTTTCCCCAGCTTCTACTGTAACGCGTTGCTCAAGGTACGTTTTCATTCCAGGATGCCACGTCACCAGGTCATACTCTCCAGGTGGGATATCAGAAATTTCAAAGACTCCATCTTCTTTCGTAATGGAATAATAGGGATTATCCAGAACAACCCCCCATGAAAACATGTACGGATGAAAGCCGCATTGCATGACAAAAATATTACGATTTTTTCGAAGATGAATTTCTTCTACCATTGGCTTTCCTGGCATATGCGTGTGGGCATTTTCACCGAACAGTTGAACAACCTTATGGAAGGGATTCATCGGCAAGGGACGATTAAAGAGTACTCTGGCACCTCGCTCTCGAGCTGTCTCATATCCTTGAATATCATGTTCAATCGGATCCATATTAATGACCGTTAATTCGTCCCGATCCTTGATCACATTCACAAACGGGTAAAAATCACAGTCAATCGCTTCGATTTCAACTTTTGGAATGTCGAATGATTTGCCTTTTTCCACATTCTTCAACATCACCACAGTATCCTTTAAGGTGCCGCCTGGTCCAAGAAGAAAGTCCTCAACGATACGCCAACCCGTCCCAGTAGAAATTCTCCCGCAATACACCGCATCAGGAATCGTGACCAAATTCATAGCCATGGGCCGAGGTTTTTCACCCAACAGGGTCACCGATCCCTTGAGTGTGCCGCCGTTTTCCACAGAAATTTCTGTGTAAGCCCACGCGGGTGAACCCATAAGTACCCCACACCATGCAATAAACAAAACCCAAACAAACATTTTCCCACCCTCCTCAGTTTGACTCATCATTCAATCCGGCCATCTAGAGTGAGTTCTATAGAAAAAAACTTAATGACCTAATTTTATAGAATACCATGTTAAGACCCCTAAAAAAAAAGCGGGGAAGCCTTCCGACTCCCCCGCTTTCTTCTCTGACCTAATTCTAAACTTATTTAGCCACTACCGGGATGATTCTGGCTTCACTCAAATCATCCTCAAGAGAGGCTTGTTTATGAGAAGTTGCGGAACCGGATAGAGGCAAAATACGTTGATCCGTACTCGGCAACACTCGGAGATAGCCCCATTGCCCAGACTGGGAGTAGGGTAACCGACCATTGCTCCATACGTAATCGGCGGGCATCGCCCATTTGCCTCCTGCCGATG
>JAOUQB010000177.1 GCA_029879555.1 Nitrospirota bacterium
CAAGGTACCGGAAAACGCTATCGAAGCCTGGGTTGTGCGCCCTGCACATCTCCCATCCAATCCACGGCCAAAAATGTCGATGAGGTCCTCATTGAATTGAAGAACAGCAAAGTGGCCGAACGAGCCGGGCGCGCGCAAGACGAGGGCCGAGGCATGGAACAATTACGCAAAGACGGATACATGTAATGATGGCAACCGAGACCACCATCCAAGAACGCATGAATATTGTCATCGTCGGGCATGTGGATCATGGCAAGTCCACATTGTTGGGCCGCCTGTATGCGGACACAGGAACCCTCCCCGAAGGCAAAATTGAAAAAATCCAAGCTATTTGCCGTCAACAGGGCAAAGAATTCGAGTATGCCTTTCTGTTCGACGCGTTCTTAGAAGAACAACAACAGGGAATCACGATCGACACGGCCCGAACATTCTTTATCTGGGGCAGCCGGCAATACATCATCATCGATGCGCCAGGGCATAAAGAATTTTTAAAAAATATGGTGTCCGGTGCCGCACGGGCGGAAGCCGCCCTTCTCATCATTGATGCGTTGGAAGGGGTGCGCGATCAATCCAAACGCCATGGCTTGCTGCTTTCTATGCTCGGGGTCAAACAAGTGACGGTGGTCGTCAACAAAATGGATCTGGTCAACTATCGGGAAGATACGTTTCAAGCCATTGAAAAAGAATATCGTGCATTTCTCACCCAATTAAACGTCGTTCCCCAATACATTATTCCAGCCAGCGCCAAACAAGGGGTCAACATTACACAAGTCAGCCCGGAGACGCCCTGGTACTCCGGCCCTTCCGTGTTGGACTCCTTAGCACATTTTCACCCGGAGCCCTCACGGAGCGAAAAAGCCCTTCGGTTCCCGCTCCAAGATGTCTATAAATTTGATGCCCGTCGGATCTTGGTGGGGCGGATTACCGCTGGCAAGTTGAAAATCGGCGACCGCTTAGTCTTTTCCCCCACCAATAAATCGGCCAACATTCGATCCATTGAAGCCTTCAACATTGATTCACCCCCGACACAAGCCATTGCCGGGCAATCGGTAGGCATCACCCTCGATGAACAAATTTTCGTGGAACGCGGCCACATCGCGACGCATGAAGAATCACGGCCATTGGTCTCCACACAAATTCGGGCCAACCTGTTTTGGTTAGGGAACCGGCCTTTAGAAACAGGCCGAACCTACACCTTGCGGCTCGCCACTCGAGAAGTGCCCTGTGAGATTGGTGTGATTCATCGCATCGTCGATGCCAATAATTTGGACGACCGTCACACTCAAGCGACGGTACAACGAAACGAAGTGGCCGACATCACCTTGCGCACAAAAGCCCCGATTGCCTTCGATCTCTATGCCGATTTTGAAACCACGGGACGCTTCGTCCTCGTTGATAACTATGACGTTGCCGGCGGAGGGATCATCACCGAATCGGTCTCAGACGAACAAGAAAATTTCCGTACAGAGGCCCGTGAACGCGATTCGGCCTGGGTCAAAGGCGATGTCGGCGTTGAAGAACGAAGCCGATACTATGGGCATCGAGCCGCGGTCGTGTTACTCACCGGACCAGATACCACCGCCAAGAGTTTCCTGGCGAGAAAATTAGAAACAGTGTTGGTGGCGGAAGGACGGCATGCGTATCTTCTGTCAGCCGAAAATTTACAGCGAGGCCTGGATGCCGATTTGCATGATACGAAACCAGAGGAAATGGTCCGTCGGTTTGGAGAAGTCGTGCGATTAGTCGCCGATACCGGCTCTTTGGTCATCACGACCACCAACGCATTTTCTCGAGGAGCTAAAGATATCGTCCAAACCGTGCAAACCCTGGTCAATCCGATTCAAGTGGTGACGGTGCACATGACCAAAGAGCAGACTGGCCCTCAACCAGATAGGGATCTTATTTTTGCCGGCCCTGAAGATTTCGATGCCTGTACGCACCAAATCATCGAAATACTCAAACAAAAAAGGATCCTAGCCGAGCCCAAAGAGTCCTCGACCGCGGTTCAATTTTCTATTTAACGAGTCCTCTGAGCAATACAATCGCGTCAGCAGATATAGCCAAATACACGGAATGGGAAGTTACCCATAATCTAAAAAGACTAGACCCATGGACAAAATCACTGACTATATTTATGTAACCAACGTCATCCCTTCACACATCTGTGAAGCCGTCTTGAATGAAATACGGGACAAAGAATGGGCCAAGCATTCCTGGTACAGCTATGCCGCCAATGATTACGAGTCCAAACCTGAAAAAGAACTCGACGTCTTAACCACGACTCAAGAATTACAAGATGGACTCGGTCAATATATTTTCAAGGCTCTTCAAGAATATATGATCAAGTACAACCCCCAGGACGATGACCGAATTAAAAGCTTCGTGAAGACATTTACACCGATACGCTTTAACCGTTACTCAACCGGAACCATGATGCGCGAGCATTATGACCATATTCATTCCCTCTTTGATGGAGAACGAAAAGGCATTCCAATTCTCAGTATTTTGGGAGTACTAAACGAAGGCTATGAAGGGGGAGAGTTTGTATTCTTCGGCCATCATGAGGTGCCCTTGAAAGCCGGAGACATCATGGTATTTCCCTCAAACTTCATCTATCCCCATGCCGTCAAAGAACTCACCAAAGGCGAACGCTACACATTTGTCAGTTGGGCGTTTTAAGGTTTGCTCCCATTCAATGGTGGGGCCAGGTTGCCACCCGTCTCTTCTCACAACTCCCCTAGGACTTTTTCTTCCCTATCCTTAAGACGGCGACGAAAGTTCTAATCCCGCAATCCCCGCGATAATCATCCCAATACATACCAGGCGAATCGTGTTCTTGGGTTCATCAAATAACACAATCCCCAAAGTGACAGTGCCCACCACGCCAATACCCGTCCAGACCGCATAAGCCGTTCCCATCGGAATGGCCCGAAGGGCAAACGCCAGACACACCATACTAATTCCCATGGCTACGACCGTCCCCACACTCGGCCACACTCGTGTGAAGCCATCCGTAAACTTCAACAAGGTGGCCCAAACAATCTCAAAAACTCATGCCACCAACAATAACGTCCATGCCATACCATCACTCTCCTTCGTCCACCGGCATTTAGCCGAAGTTGTATCCTCTACCACCACACAAACAAACCAGGTATACCACAGAATACATGGAAAAAGAGATTACGGTATTTGATGAAATTCAAATGGGGAAGGAAAGATCAATTAAACTTGAGGGTCAGCCAACCCAAAACACGTGAGCCGATGGTGTCGCCGAGCGGGTGTTCTTTGTGGCGATCATTGAGGGCATTGAAGACAGAGATCGCGGCTTCGGCTTGATCATTCCAGAAGGAATAACCCACTCGGACATTCAGCAAGGTATAGGGTCCGACCCGAGCGTCAGGGGCGACCACACCAAATGGAGCGAGGGTGGTGAAGGCGGAAGCTAATGGATAGGTCGTGGCGCTCACAAAATGAACTCCTACCTCACCAGATAATCCCAGATCACTTTGGGCGCGAAGTCCCCCATTGATTTTAAACCGGGGGCCAGCCCGTTCATTGATGCCACGAATCGTCTGTCCGATTTCTTGAAACGCCCCGTTGACATATCCGGATATCCACGAGGTCACCCAATATTCCAAACCCAGCTCTCCACCAAAAATATCTGCCTCGCCATTATTAATCGCGGAAACGGGATCAGTAGGAGCCGGGCCTGTTTGAACAAATTCAATCAAATCTGAAATATGGTTGTAGAAAAAACTGCTTCGCACCCGTAAAAGGTGCTGCCAAAACCACCCTTGGTATTCCAGCTCAGACGCAATAATTTGCTCTGGACCGACATTGTCAGATCCTACAACAGTAAAAAAAACTGGTGGCGAAAAATTCAATCTATTTTGAATATTTAGATGGGTGGTAATAAGAGTGGGAGGCCGATACCCAAGGGAAATACCAAGCCTGATGGTTTGATCTGGAAGAACTTTCCACACCAGAGATCCCCGTGGGCTCAGCGTCGGATTAATAAAGGTATCCAGGTCGTACCGAGCTCCCACTGTCAATGAAAGGGTTGGCAGAGGAACCCACGTATCTTGTAGATAGAGTCCTAGTCGGTTCTCCCTTTCAAATGAATCGATGAGATCACTGGTAACCGTAATCAATCGATAGTTCGCCCCGATCAACAATGAATGATCGGCAATAGAAGCCAAACGATATTGCGTCATCAAGTCATAAGCGTTTTGCTTCGTGAGACTTTCAATTTCTCCATTATTATTAATATTTTGTAAAAGCCCGTTTAGAAGTGGGTGCGTCAACTGTTTGGATGTTAGGTAATGTCCATTCCAAAATCCTTGAATTTTGAAATTCGTCGTTTGGTAACCCAGATGCAAATAACCTTGAGTCATTTCGGTAGAGTCAAGGGTCGTTTGCTGAATATTCCCATCAAATTTATTGGAATACAGCCCACCACCGGATGCCGTTAATTTAGCCTCTCCCGAAAGATCGTATTCTGTTCGAAGATTCGCCTGATAGCTCCTAAAAGCCAGCCCGTCCCTATTGCGCCATTGTTGATTTTGGTCATAGCCCAGCGACAATCGATATCCAAGGCTCCCTTGAGATCCACCCATCAGAGCCGTGCCACCCGCTGTTCCGAATTCACCCCCTACGAATTGGAAGGTATTTTGTCCTTTTTCTCGAGGACTTTTGGTAATGATGTTCACGACGCCATCAAAGGCATTAAAACCATGGATAGACGAGGCAGGGCCCTTCAGAATTTCAATGCGCTGAATTTCTGATACGGTTACTGGTAGTAACCGCCAATAGACCCTCCCCGCCGCATCAATATAGACCGACCTTCCATCCACTTGGACCAATAATTTATTGGATCCTATTTGATTATTTCCCCTTACACTGACGTTATATTCCGCTCCGGTCGTCTGCATGACTTCCATGCCAGGGACCCGTCGTAACAAGGTGGGAATGTCCGTGGCTCCCGAATGCCGAATGTCTTCAGCCGTAATGACATACATATTGGAAGGGGCTTCCGAGATTGGCTGTTCCTGGAGAATCGCCGTCACGACCACTTCCTCTTCTTTTAAGAAAGCCAGATCATCTTCAATGAGACTTCCTTCAGTAACCGATATATTTTCTGCCCATCCTTGGGAAGGGATCATGAGAACAAAAGTGAGCAGAGCTAAACCGACCAATCCCAGGGTCTTGCTATCCTTCCAGGTCTGAGCGATTAATAGTCCCATAATATGGAATAAATGCGCGGACACATTGGGTTCAATGTCGGACTTCCGACCTGCACTGATCAGGAACATAGGCCAAACACAGAATTAACTCAACCTCCATGCATCATGGACCTGCTTCCAGAGAAGATTATCGCCCCCTCAGGCGCACCCGAGCCTCACTTGGGTACCCAACCTAATCGCACCTTGAAATCTGCTGTTTGGTGATTATCTTAGTGCCATAACCAGACGTCCTGTTTGGAGTGGCAGCCCAAGGAATATTGGGGTAGACTAGAAGAAGCTCTCTTAAAAGGGAGAAATTGCAAATCTCAATCTATGGGGGTGACTGGCTTCGACGGGAATCAAGAGGTCAACAGAGCGTGTCGAGCTCTCGGAGTCTCGTAAAACCTTCGGGAAAACATTAGTTGCCAACGATAATTTGGCCCTCGCA
>JAOUQB010000178.1 GCA_029879555.1 Nitrospirota bacterium
TCGAAGACATGGATCCGATAATAAAAATCTTCCCGTAGAGTTCCCTCGGCCATCAGGGTTTGGAGATTGCGGTTAGTCGCGGTAATCAGCCGAACATTGACCTTCATCGCGCGGTCATCCCCCACCCGTCTGATCTCGCTTTCCTGCAACACCCGGAGCAGCTTGAGTTGAAGCAAAGGGCTGGTGTCTCCGATTTCATCGAGGAATAAGGTTCCGCCGTCTGCTGCTTGAAACACGCCGATCTTGTCTCGAATGGCACCGGTGAACGCACCTTTCACGTGGCCAAATAATTCGCTTTCCAATAATGTTTCAGGAATCGCTGAACAATTGATCGCAAAAAACGGTTTGTCCTTCCGGGCACTCAGGGCATGAATAGCTCGTGCGGCCAACTCCTTGCCGGTGCCGGATTCTCCCGTCAGCAACACGGTCACATCGCTTTGGGCCGCGAGTCGTAACCGACGAAAGACTTCTTGCATCGCCGGGCTTTTGCCCGTCAGTTGGTGAAACGCTTCTCGGGATTGAGTCTGCTCTTCCAGGACGGCGATTTTTTGGTTGCTGAGAATAAACGAGGTGAGATCGGTAAAGGTCCCGACTGCGCCGGCCACCTGTCCCTCTTCATCTCTCAGAATCGAGACATTCCCAAAGAGGTAGAGTTCTCTTCCGTCTTTGCCTAAGACCTTACATTCTTGATTGCAAATACCCCATGGATAGGGGGAAGGATTGTCGAGAAATTCCGTGAGAACCCGAAAGCCTTTACAATTTTGGCCTTCTAACATGTGGCAGGATTGTCCAATGACATCATTGCTGGAATAGCCGGTGATTCGTGCCGCGCCGGTGCTCCAGGCCACAATATGGCCCTTGGCATCGACGGTGAAGACACCGTCAGCCATCACGTCCAGCATGTTATTCAAGATGGCGGGATTTTTTCGGAAATCCAATTCCATGAGATGCAGAGGGAACAGCCTTGAAAAAAAGGAGATGCTGGTGAATGACGAAATAGGAAAGGTGGACTGGGAGGTTGATACACCTGGCCTCACACAGGATGCCAGGTGTATTCGTTCTCCTGCCGCTCTCGTCTACTACGAGCCGTTTGCGGTCTTTCCCAAGTCTAATTGTGCTGCCAACAACGATTTGAACGTCGGGTCGGTGTTGACGATTCCCTTGAGCGTATCGTTCTCTAACATATAGGCCCAACCTTGTGGGGTGGCGCCTGGAATCTTTTCGTACCAATCTTTCGCTTGATGCAAGAGGTCTAGCATGGCGGGATTATCACGTGGTACCTGAAACGCGAGGCTATATGCCATGGCATAGGCGGCTGTGAATTTATTCAAAGGATCTTTGGTCAGATCAAAGGCTTTCTTGGCCGAGTCATATCCCTTGTGAATATCAGGGTCGTCGAAATGCCGGTTCCAAGCCACTTTTCCAATGCGGGCCCAGGCTAATTCCAAGAGTACTTCGGCACGCACTTCTTCTTGTTCCGCCGGGACTGCCGCCAGCAATTCTTGGGGGGAGGAGAGGGCGGCCATTTGGTCATTGTTCCAGCGATACGTTGACGTCAGATGTAAACGGTTTTGAAAATCTCCCGGTTCAGTGGAGGCGAGGGCTTCCATGACCGGAATCATTCGATATAAATAGTCTGCAGGGGTCGGTTCAGATTTTCCACCGGTGACCATCCCTAAGCCTAAATCAAAACGATCTGTTTGTGATTTCACCGTCCAATACAATTCATTAAATCGCTGCGTTAATCGATCACCGTCAATCGCCACGCCATTGAGGCGACCTCCATAGGTCAATAAGCCTTGATACAGTTGATTGGCAAAGACACTCAAGACCTCTTTATTGTTAGGGGCAATCATTAAGACACGATTGAGTTGCATGAGTGTTTCTAACGGCGTTGGGGCTGCCAGTGCCTGTGTGATCCCAGCCATCGCGGCGTCGTTTTGATCATCCGGTCCAAACCATTTCGTGGAACGAGGCACAAATCCCCCAGCATCGACGACAAACGGAATGGTGGTGCCATGGGGACCATCCAGAGGAAAATCAAGCACGGCGTGGTCGGTGGGGAATCCCAATCGTTTCAGGTCAGAGAGCACGACCCACTTCACGTTGACGGATTGAATGACCCGTTGCACTTTTTTGTAGGGCACGACCCAATCGGCTGCCCCCGGCCCATTAGACACAGGAGCCGTCAAAGGGTTGGGATACGTAATGGTGGTGGTGACAAAATGGGTGGGCGCCGCATGAACCATACTTTCATCGGGTGAGGGAAATGAGGCATGAGGTAAGGTCCCAAATTCCACAGCTTGAATGGTAAAAGGGTTCGATGATTCCTGATGAGCAATGTCATGCATGACGAAAAATGAGGGAGCCAATTGCTTACTGGCTGTTTCGGCAATATAAAATTGTTGAAAATCTTGAAAATCAACTAATTTTCCTGGACCTGGCCAAATATTATCTAACCCGCCGTCATGATGATTCACCGCTCCGGCATGGGCTTCCGAACGGCGCTGAGCACACCATTCGTAGATGGGGCTCAACCCATCAGGAAACTGTCCGTTACCCAGCAATTGCTGTTGGGCCATTTTCAATAAACACACAAAATCTCGTTGCCCAGCGGCCACACGATCACCTTTGCTCACAGCATTGGCGTATTCCGTGATGGTGGAGAGCCATGCAGCTTGATTGGTAGACGTCGCGTCGTCAGACCAGGCGATGGTGGTGGGCATAAGAAAGAAGGCACAGAAAACAAGAACCCACTTGGCAAGAGAGATTTTCGATGGATGAAGAACGGACACAGAAGCGGCTCCGTGTACTGGGGTATTATTCACATTTATTTGATGACAAGCTGTACGCATGAACCCAACTCCTCCTCACAAACATGTTGAATGAAACGTAGTGGTTGATTGGTCGGGGGCTTGTACCCCCTTGGGCAAAGCGGTCACTGTACCATACCCGGATTCTCACGCACCACGATGGTACCTCGCATGATATGGCCTGGTAAATCGCAGAAATAGGGATAAGTCCCAGGCCGAACTGGCGTAAACTCAATTTCGGTTTGCCCGCGGGTTGGCAACAGCACCCGGACAAACCCCTCTTTGGCAAAATGTGGGGCCCCATTGCCACTCACGGCCACGTGGGAGTCGGCTAATAATCCTATGGGGACAAAGGCATGCAGTTCAGTATCTAAATTTTTCAAGACTAATCGTGTTTTTTGACCCATCGTGATGGTCAAGGAATTAGGCCGAAACTCCCTCGATCGGATATTGATCGTCACTTCGAGGGCTTCCAGATTAGGGATGGGGGAAAGGCTAGCCTGAGTGGCACTCCAAGCTGGAAAAGCCGAAACCAAGCACACGAAAGTCGTGATCACAAGTACCATCAGTTCTTGTGGGGAGAGAGGGGAGCAATAGCGTCGGTATGCATTCATGATCATACAGCATTATACGGGGTGCCTTCTTCCGGGCGAAAGTTTGGAGTGAATCCATTGAGAAATTTTCTGCCGAAATATAAATTCAATCGCCTAGGTAAATTTATTTATTTTTGAAAAACAGACTGAATCGAAGAGAAGTTCTAAAGATATTGAGGAACTGGCCGAAACAGTATGGAATAGGAGCACCTACCACCCATGAATCCAATTGCCGCCCTCATAGGAAACGATACCTCAACCCTGGTTATGGGCGCTGTGCTCGTCCTAGGGGTGTTGGTCTTTGCATGGTTTGATTATCGTCGGACCTCCCGCTTGCCTCACTTGGGAACCGTCATGGTCAAAAATCGGTTAAACAGTTCGAACTAAGCTTCTAAGTTTTTCCCTTCCGCATCTTTGTCTTCCTCCTGCAGATTTTTCCGCTTTTCAAATTTGTACGTGTCTAAGACTTTGTCAGACGGCCCCATTTTAGAATGAGGGAACAAGACGACCAAGCTCCTCCTAGAGACCATGAAACTTTCAGGAATGAATCGAATGAGTAGGGCTAGCTGGCAATATGGAAGGAACGACCTGGCGATGTGGCGACTGGCTCACGAAACAGACTGGGGCGGTACGAATGTCGAAGACGACGTGCATGGTCTGGGCAAATACCATGGGAAATTTTGGCAAGTGGACGTTCTGACATCTGCCTGTGCACGTCTTGTAAACCTTCTTGCTGACACCATGCACAAATCTGAATCATATGTTGTTCTTCCTTGAGGCTAAATCATTGAACCATGCAACCATGAAATATGCAAAGACAGCGCCACAAATTCACCCCATACTAAATTTCAGAAAACGCCAGAGTTTGAGGGTTTTTCAACCAAGGTGTTTCTGCTTCCTGAGACAAATCGATACACAGGTGAATCGAAAGAGATACAAAGGTGGTGGTCCTCCCAATAATGCAAGGAGGTTTCTAGTTGTCTCAGATAGATGACGAGGGATTGGTCTCAGGAAGGTTGGGGGGACGAGGTAAAACTGGTAACGATCAAAATATGCGGTGGTACTTAGGGCTCGATGAGTAACTGTTTAATTTGGGAGCCGTTTTTATCGAAGGATTTTTTCAATGTGAATAAGTGGTCGGTAATGGCCTGGGCTTCATCAGCTGGCATGGTCTGAAAGACAGGCATCTCTCTTTCATGTCCGGTTTCGGTGGTGATGTAGCTGATAATCTCTTGTGGGCTTTTGATGGTCAGGATATTGGCGGGCATCCCATCAAAAAGGTTTCCGGTTCCCTTCACTCCATGACAGTCTGCGCAATGGTAGTTAAACAGTTGTTCTCCTGTGGTGAGATCGGGATGATCATGCTGATCTTGTGAACACCCAGAGGCACTCACAACTATCAGGCTCACGAGCAAGAAAGATTTCATACATTTTCCATGAATTTGTGCGGTGTGAAACATCATTGATCAAAGGATGGCTCGGTCAACTTGGATTTTCTTTGGAGGGGCAGCATTCCCTTGTTCAACCATACCACGCCTCATGATTACCAGCTAGCTTTGGCCGTTGCTTGTGGAAGGGCCGGTTACCGGGGATAATACCAACATGAATACACTTGAAAATCTGAGATTCCATAATACTTATGCGAAGTTGCCTGACGTGTTCTGGGAACGGGTGAAGCCGACGCCGTTTCCGAATCCGTTTGTGGTCAGTGTGAATCCAGCAGCTGCGGAGTTGCTGAATTTAGATCCTGGTGAATTTTCCAGGCCGGACTTTGCGGAATTTTTTTGTGGGAGCAAGCTGCTGCCGGGGAGCGATCCGATTGCCATGCTCTATTCGGGGCATCAGTTCGGACATTATGTCCCGCAACTCGGCGATGGCCGGGCGATCATGTTAGGCGAAGTCAAAAATACCAATGGCGAACCGTGGGAGCTGCAACTCAAGGGGGCGGGACTCACGCGGTTTTCGCGTGATGGAGATGGGCGTGCGGTTTTACGCTCTACCATCCGGGAATATTTGTGTGGGGAAGCTATGCATGCTCTGGGCATTCCTACGACTCGGAGTTTGTGTATTGTGGCCGGGGAAGAAATCGTCTGGCGAGAAAAACCAGAACCTGGGGCGATGTTGTTACGCATGGCTCCGTCCCACGTTCGATTTGGCTCGTTCGAAGTTTTTCATTATCGACGGCAATATGAGTATTTGAAACTCTTAGCTGATTATGTCATCGACCAGCATTACCCTCATGTTCGTGAA
>JAOUQB010000179.1 GCA_029879555.1 Nitrospirota bacterium
CCAGGTCAGGACCAGTGCTCTACTCTACCCAAGACGTGACCCCAAGACGCAAGACCCTCACGTTTGATAATGGATCAGAATTTGTGAAGCATGAAGTGCTGGCGCACGCCCTCGAGGCCCATACCTACTTTGCTCATCCCTATGCCTCCTGGGAGCGCGGGATCAATGAAAACACGAACGGATTACTTCGACAGTTTTTTCCGAAACACACGGACTTCAGAAAGGTCTCGTGGCAGCAGGTGCACAAGGCCGTGGACCACCTGAATAACCGTCCGAGGAAAACCCGTGGCTATCGAACGCCCAACCAACTCTTCAACAAGCAATTCGTCCCGCTGGTGGATCCGGACATTGCACTTACTACTTGAATTCAAGGGAGGCAAACTGCCCCACGGTGGGGAAGCGGTGAATCTCGCCGGTCTCCAGCATGATCGTCAGGGCCAGCGTCTGGCCAATGCCGGGAACCGTCAACAGCGACTGAAAGGCCGGGCGTAGTTGCACGCGGGCATGCACGGCCCGTTCCACCTGGGTGATCTGCTCCGCGAGGTGCTGCATCACGGCCACGGTCACTTCAAGGGCGAGGGCGTGTTCGGGGAGCGCCACTAACTCACGGACCTTGGCCGGGGTCAGTTGCTTGATCTGATTGCTTTTCATCGCTTGTCCCGTATTCCGAGTCAGCAAGTTTGGAATGCTGAGGAGATTGGCCGTCTTCTGACGGACGAGTTGACTGCGTTTGCGCAGCAGATCGCGAATGGCTCGGTCCTCCTTGGGATAGATATAGCCCGTCGGCAACATCTCTAAGCGGAGCAGATGAGCTAACCACCGCGCATCCGAGTCATCGTTGGTATATTTGAGTCCTGCGTATTGTTGTATCGCTGCGGGGTTGGCGAGGTGTACGACGTAGCCCGCTTCTTGTAACCCATCCACCAACCAATACCAATTGTAGGTGGACTCCACAACCAGGCCCTGGAGTTGCGCCCGAAATGGGGCGAGTTGCGGAAGAATCTGCGCCAACTCATTCGGCAATCGTTTCTGATACAACACCTGATCCGCTTCATCGAGCACCACGACCACACTGTTGTTGCCATGCAAGTCAATGCCGCCATACAATTTGTTCATGGCTCCTCCTTGGGGTTGGGAAGGTGGAAAGATCGTTGAAGACCTCTCCACTGTACCGCCCACTTGAGGAGCCTGCTAGATGTATATCAAATCTTTAGTTGAGAGTTTCCCTGTAATAGGGTCAGTAATAGGGTCGGGCGTGCGTTATTGCATTAAGCGAAAATGGGGCAAGTTGCGTGTTTTCTAAGATTGAGGTCGCCGCACGTTTGTTGTGGTGAGTGTTGCCTGTCCGTGCGAGATGGCTTGGTTGCTTCCACTGCGATCATGATCACGCTCATTTCCTTCTGACCTGCCCACGCGCGTATTTTTTTGTTTTACACTTTTTCTCCACGCTGTAGAAGGGGTCTAGGCGTTTGTTTCATGATACTTGGCCCGGTACTCTTCCCATGAAGACTGCTTTTCTTAAGCCTTTCTTGCAAGCAGGAGGTTCGATCTGTCGTTGACTGTTTCGTCTGCCTGATTCATGCTGCTTGGAAGATTCTGCTGTGAACACAACGGCTCTCATTTCCTCTCATTTCCCACGCCAGTAAATTTCTCTGCCTTGCCCTTTCCTGCTACACGCATTCCTCTGTTGAGCCCTTGGCGTTTAGAGGAGCCAGGTTTCCGTTGGAGACCGAAGCCTAGCTGTGTCAGGGGGCAGATCTGTGATTGAGAGTTTCGTCTGTTCGTGGGAAATTGCTTGGATGATTCCGCCGCTCCCCCGCCTTCCCTCCTGACCTGCCGACGCCGGCAGCTCTCTGCCTTCCCTTTTCATCCTTCATCCTGTGTTGCCGCTTGGTATTCGGAAAAGCCGGGTTTCGCCCTCGCACGGCGTAGTCCTTTTCACTTGACCAATGCGCGGCATGTGGTCGTGTAAGGTTGCTGAAATAAAGAGAGAAAGGTCCTAGGCTGGTATTGCCTATATGGGGGGCTGCATGACAAGGGAACGGGTTCCATTCTTTTGACTATCTATTCTCTGGCATTCATCCTTTATGATATTATATAATATATTATAGATATTATTATATATCATCTAGTAATGTGGAGGGCCTATGGGTGCCATTGCCGTTTCAAAGAAGGAAGAGCAACAAATTGCTCGGTTGCGCAAGGAGCTACGGATTCCGAGTAAGTCTGAGGTGATTCGTGTGGCGCTACAAACGCTCGAACAGAAAACATCTGAAGAACGGTTACGTCAGGAGGTGCATCGATCCGTGCAGCGTTGTGCTCAAGCGGACCAACGTGAGAATTACCTGTTGTTTCAAAGTTCGTTCACGCATGAGCAATTGGAGTAGTTGATGGAAATCAAATGGGGTTATGTCTATATCATCGACTTTAATCCTCAGATTAAAACGAAACCTGGAAAACTTCGGCCGGGATTAGTGCTTCAATCTGATCTGGTCACCGAAGCGGGTTATCCATCTACCATCGTTGTTCCAGCTACCACTCAATTAGTTGAGGATCCCGGTATCCTCAGATTACGCGTGAAGAAAAGCCAAGCTGGTCTTAAGCAAGACAGTGATCTGTTACTTGGTCAGCTGATCGCTGTGGCCAACGAATCGTTTCGCCAAGAGTTGAAGCCGTTGCCCATTAACTTGATGGATGAGATCAGCAAACGAATCCGCATTCTTTTGAATCTGTGATCCGCAGACGGCTAAAAAGAAAAGGGGGCAGGTTGCTTGCTAGATAATATGACGGCTGTGAGGGTGCCGTAGGCTTGGGGTCACCCATTAGAAGGCTCCGGTCAAGTGGGCGCACGTCTCCTGGCACTCTGCTAGTAGGGACAGGCTTGCGTTAGTGCATTAAGCAAAAAAAATGGCAAGTTGCGTGTTTTCTAAGATAGAGGTCGCGGCACGTTTGTTGTGGTGAGTGTTGCCTGTCCGTGCGAGATGGCTTGGCTGCTTCCCCTGCGATCATGATCACGCTCCTTCCCTTCTGACCTGCCCACGCGCCCATTTTTCTGTTTTACACTTTTATTCTCCACGCTGTGTTGTCATTTGACCTTTGCAAGAGCAGGGGTTCGCACCTGCATGACGAGGCTCCTTCGACTTGGCTCAGGACAGGCCTTTTGTTTCGGCAAAATGGCCCAAAACCACTGACGTCCTGTTCGGCGGATGAAGATGGCCAGACGCCAGAAGGGGAGCGGACCAACTCGCGGAGCTTGTCCTGAGGTTTCTCGAAGGGCTCAGATAAGGCCCGCCGGATAAGAGCGTCCGTTCCCGAGACCGAACAGCAGGCGTCGGGAAAGAGCGTGGATGTGTTGATAGGGTCCGGTCTTGCAATACGGTACCCTTTCTATTTCCCCATCTCATTTCGTTTTTGACTGGGATCCTCTGTTTCACATACCTGCCTCTCTAAAACGGTTTTCTTTGTGACCTGCCGCTTCTTTGCACTTGGGCTGAGGGTTGATCCGCTTGAAAAGGATGTCACCCATCTAGCAGGCTCCGGTCAAGTGGGCACACGTCTCCTCTTCTTTCGTCCTCGCACTTTCCCTTCTGAATTTCATCGATCCCTCGAGCGGTGAGACTTCGACTGCATCCGGATTTTCAGTGGTTGCGGTGTCTCCTCAGTGACCTGAGTCGCACCAGTCACCCATCAGGATCAAGGCCAGGAGACAGAGGCTCTCCGACCCCTGGCCACCGAGTGGCCCCAGAAAACCATTGGTGCCCGCGTGTGTCCAAACGAGAGGATCACAGATCCAGTGGTTGCCCTGTGGCTCCAACCTTTTGAGGGCTCACACCCGAGGCAGCTCAGTCCTCCCCGTCTACCGAGGAAGCAGAAGAGGGCGGGGGGATGGCCAATCAGGTTCGTGGTTCTACCAACCCCTTTCCAAGCTCATCCGACCCACCCAAGTTTCATGGGCCCGCTGCGGCAAAGGCCTTGTCAATCTCAAACGGCACCTGATCCCGCAACACGTAGTAGCAGGCTCGGGCTAACTTGTGAGCGACGGCCTTGATGGCCACCACGCGTTTCGTCTGGCTCATCTTGCGATCATAGAAGCGGCGAATGGGGGGATAGTACCGCACGGCGTGGTTGGCCGCTTCGACAAACGCCCAGGCTAAATACTTGTTGCCATTCTTCGTGTTCCCCCGGCCTTTGCGTTTGCCATTGCTCAGTTTCGTACTCCCCACACAGCGGCAATAGGAAGCCCACTGGCCGACGGTGGGAAAGCGGTGGATCTCCCCGGCTTCTAGCATGATCGTCAACGCGAGCGTCTGTCCCACGCCGGCGATGGTGAGGACGTGCCGAAAGGTGGGCCGGAGGGCGACCCGAGCCTTGATCGCCTGTTCCAGCGTCGCAATTTGCTCATCCACACAGCGCAGCACGGTCAGCGTACTGGTGACGGCCAGCGCCACCTCCGTCGTCGGTAAGAGCTGCTCGACCTCTGCGACCGTGAGGGTTTTCAGCGTCTGCCCCTTGAGGGTGGTGCCCGTGTGGCGCGTCACCACCGCCTGAGCGCTGAGTAGGTTACTCGTCTTCTGCTGCACGAGCTGGCTGCGTTTTCGGAGTAAGTCGCGGACGCCTCGTTCGGCTTTGGGATAGATATAGCCCGTCGGCAACAGGCCTAACCGCAACAGATGCGCCAGCCACCGCGCATCGCTCGCATCGTCAGTGTATTTGAGGCCATTATATTGTTGCATGGCCGCCGGGTTGGCTAAGTGGACAAGATAGCCGGCCTCCATCAGGCCATCGACCAACCAGTACCAATTATACGTCGACTCGACCACAAGCCCCTCAAGAGCGGCCTGATACGAAGTCAGTTGTCCGAGAATCGTTGCCAAGTCATTGGGCAGGCGTTTCCGATACACGATCTGATCTGCGTCATCCACAATGACGATCACACTGTTGTTGGCATGCAAATCAATGCCGCCGTACAAGTTGTTCATGGCTCCTCCTTGGGTTGAGAATGTTGAGAAACTCTTGACCGGTCTCTCAACTGTACCGCCCAGGCGAGGAGTCTGCTAGATGATTATCAGGTAGCTTGCTTCATGATATAAATCCATTGAGGATAGGGGCAGCGTAGAGCACTGGTGCTGACAGTAGGTCCCTCCGTCCTGCATGGTGGCTCTTCCGCTACAGGCCGCCCCTGCCCCTCTTTTTCGAAAGGGTGGAGTGCCCACCAACCTCCTCATTATCGATGGCTCATACATTGACCAAGGTTTCTGGCCTCACCAAAATGACCATTGTTTCGCTTCGAGGGGAGGGCAGAACCATAGATTCTGTGATCCCGTTTAAGGCTATGTTCATCGCAGCTTTTTCTCTTTGATGACGTGAGGGGGAAAGAGAATGCCACCAGGCACCATGGTGCTCATGGGCACCGGACTCTTGGGCTTAGGTCTTTGGAGACGGTTCAAGAAGTAAGCAGTTGAATAGAGCCAGCTAGACTTTCTAGCAGGTTACAAAAAGCGGGTGAGGAATCTTCCTCACCCGCTTTTTTTTGCACACCTCATCAATATCTACCGCTTGATTCAATTTGTCGAAGATACTTCACATATCGGCTGCTATCCGGCATCTTCCCCGGAACCCAAGCGTCTCCATCACGTAGTAATCGATCCATA
>JAOUQB010000180.1 GCA_029879555.1 Nitrospirota bacterium
AAGAGGAAATCGTTGCGGCGATGAAAGTGGTCTTTGAACGCCTCCATCTGGTTCTAGAGCCATCAGCTGCTGTGGCCTTAGTGCCCATACTTCGTGGGGAGCCAGCCTTAGCCAATAAGGCTGTGGGGGTTCTTCTTTCCGGGGGAAATATCAGTCTGCCCGGCTTTTTCTCCCTTATCGACCAAAACTTCTAACTCTCCCCTGACTGGGTGGGGTTTGCCATGCTTGGACCTGTTGAATATATCACACGAAAAATACCTAAAAGCCGCAAAATGCAGTTGGCACCAGAGGGCGATGGGAATGTTCAAAAAAGTCCGTCCAGCAAGGCCACAGCTATTTGGGCGCGCGGAGCGTACATTCAGTACGTGAGCACGGCAAAATGGCGAGAACGCCGCTGGTGGCTTTTTTCAACCTTCCCAGCTTGGGCGGCGACTCCTCGCGGTGTGAGCCAGCCTAACAAAAGCACGGCAAGCCATAACGCGGCCACATCGCCTATCAGATGGCCCTGCTCAACGGGGTCCATGATTGCATGGAAGCCCATGATCGTGCCGTGAACAGCGCTCGACCAAAATGTAAACCAAATCAGGCTGAGGTGTTTCTCGGGCTGGCGGGAGGCCCACAGGAGGAAAATCCCCAGCGTCCCATAGACGCCCATCATCATGTGCTCATACTCAGGTTGTCTCGGCAGCCAAATCCAGCCGGAAGGCCATAATTCCATCAAGGGGTAAAGAGAAAGAAACACCAGAGCGATGAAAACAAGGACGATTTGTAGAAAGTGTCTTCGACGGGATTCATCCATCATTCTGTCTCCTGGTGTGTTCAAGGGAATGGCCTAACGCCCAGTTCCTCTGCCCCGGCCCAATTGAACGGTTCTATTGAATGGTATAGATGGCCCAAGGTCCGAGTAGCCATAGGATGCCCTTGAAAAAGAAAAACAACAATCCATGCTTCCCGAGCTTTCTCCCAAGACGAGAATGAGCTGTGAATACTTTTTGTGGGAACGGAAATACGGACATGCCACACCTCCTTTCAGCCAGTATGTGAGTCAACCCACTGCGCGGCCGCGCCACGCAGCGGGCTCTCTCGAGAAGTTCATGAGGCCGACAAATTCACCGGTTGCGGCTTCTGACTTCTGAGTCCTTTCTTGAAGATTTGCGGAATCAACATCGGCACCTGACGTCGATACTCCTCGTACGCCTTCCCATGAAAGGCCACCAGATCTTTTTCTTCCCATTGAATGGCCATCAGAATGTAGATGGTCGTCGTCACCGCAAAGACCAGATGGGTCACCGTCATCGTGGGGGTGGCCCAAAAGGCCAGGAACCATCCGAGGTACAGCGGATGCCGCACATGTCGGTACAAGGCCGGGGTCGTCAAAGGTAATTCGGTGTACTCCTGGTTTCGCAGGTAGAGCCAAACCTGCCGCATGCCAAACAAATCAAAATGATTGATTTGGAGCGTGGCCACGAAAACCAACCCCCAACCCGCCGCAAACACGCCATAGAGCAGGGCCTGCCCAATCGGGCTTTGAACCTGCCAAATCTCACCGCCAATGGGTTGCCAGGCATAAAACATCAGAACCAACGCAATATTCGTAAACAGCACATAGGTGCTGCGTTCGAGAGGCTGGGGAACATATCGGGTCCACCACCGTTTAAATCCCTGCCGGGCCATCACGCTATGTTGGACGGCAAACAGACCCAACAGCAGCGTATTGATGGCCAGGGCCTGCCAGAATGAAATCTGTGGCGGCCCATCGATGGTGTTGGGGACACCAAAGTTTCCCAGAAAGCCCACGGCGTATAAAAAGATGCCCAGGAAAAACAGGTAGCAAAAGGTGCCATAGAGAAAGAATACGAGACGTTTCATGATCATCACTCCTTTATGGTTGTGTGAGCAGGAGCCGATTGCCTCCGGACCATCCGGAGGCGACCGGTCGGCTCTGTCTTCAGTGAATTCCCTCCGTGTGAACCGAAATGGCTACTGGCACGGGATTCGTGACGATGTCGAAGACGGGTGAATGTTTCGTCAATTCCCGGAGTGTCTCGGCCGGGGCGTCGCTTTTCACCGTGAATTGCACTCGGAGATTTTCATACCCAGGCCGAACGTCGTTGGACAGGCCCAGAAATCCGCGCAGATCCAAATCTCCCTCCAACCGCGATTCAATCGAGTCGATTCTGATACCCCGCGCGGCCGCATGATAGACCATCGAGGTGGTCAGGCAGGAGGCCAGGGCATGCAACACAAACTCCACCGGGTTGGCTCCGTGATCCTCTCCAAGTAAGACCGGTGGTTCATCGGCATCCAGCACAAAGGGTTCGGTGCGGGTCGTATCTTCCTGGCCCACCCCATAAAACTCTTTGATCGTCGTGCGATTGTGACCGCCATTGATCCAGGAGTTGGTAGCCCGGAACTGGAATTTGGCCAATCCCGTGTCGCCTTGAATGGCACTGATGTTGGCGCCCAATTGCTCGACGTTGACGCCATTAACGGTTGCTGGTGTGGTAACTGTGGACATGAGACATCCTCCTTGTTTGGGTTGAAACAGCATGTGAAAAAATAATTGATCTGCCTGACGACACATGTCCTGAATGTTCCGTTTTTCAGGTTGAGATTCGTGAGATGAAAAGCGCTCGTTCTGAGATTGTAGGTCTTCATCACCTGATGAGTGAGAACCCGTGTGGGATGTGTTGTCTTCCATGTCAAAGCTATCTGCAGGGGATATGCCAGACTCTTCAAACGACAAAACGGCCATATATTCAATAAGTTAGAGCAAAGTCGCCAACAAAATTCCCTCATGAAATTTGGCAAGTTACGAAATCTCACAAGCCGGATTCACGAAAATCCAAAAAAAGAGAAAAATCCCGGCGTGGAATGAAAACCTAAATGAAAAGTGAAGGAGTGGGAAAAGAAGTTAGTGGACCAAATTTGGAATGATTTAGCTTGAACGGGTAATCCCTAAAGTTTTAATGCGTGATGCCAGAGTTGAGGCGTTCATGCCGAGCAGCTGAGCGGCTCCTTGTTCACCAGAGACTTTCCAGCCGGTTTGCTCCAATGCTAATCGGATATTTTGCCGCTCGATGTCCTGAAGTTCCTGAATGGTGCGGATATGCGGTGTTGTTTCCTCTTTCGCGATAGGCTGCGGGGAGGCGGAGGATTCTTCAATCTCCGGAATAGCCCGGTCCAGGTTAAGCTGCCCGATTTTGGCCGTGATGACGGCTCGTTCGATGACGTTTTGCAATTCCCGGACATTCCCTGGCCACTGATAGGCTGTGAGGCGTCTCAGTGCCTCAGGGGAGAGGAGGGATACGGTCCGGCCCATTCGTTGGGAAAAATGCTGTACAAAGCTATTGGCCAGCAATACCACATCCTCACCTCGTTCGCGTAAAGGGGGAAGATGGATGGGAAAAACGTTCAGCCGATAATAAAGATCTTCACGGAATGCCCCTTTCCCTACTTCCTTCTGTAAATCGCGATTGGTGGCTGCCAAGACACGGACGTTCACTTTTTGGGTGCGGGAACTGCCGACTGGTTCAAATTCCCCTTCTTGAAGCACGCGCAAAAGTTTCCCTTGAAGGTCCAAGGGGAGTTCTCCGATTTCATCCAGAAAAATGGTTCCGCCATCCGCGAGTGCAAATCTTCCCTCCCGTTTTTTAGTGGCGCCGGTAAAGGCCCCTTGTTCGTGGCCAAAAAATTCGCTTTCAATCAATGTGGCTGGAATGGCCGCGCAATTCACTTTGACAAAGGGATGGTTGCGACGCAGGCTGTTGGCATGAATAGCTCGGGCTATCACTTCCTTGCCGGTTCCCGTTTCTCCGGTAATGAGCACCGTGGCTTCGGTATCGGCCACTTGTTGGACATCCCGGAGCACATGCATCAAAGCAGGGCTATTCCCCAGAATTTCCCCGAAGTGCTGCAGTTCATGTAATTCTTCTTTGAGGAATTCCGTTTCAATCGTCAGGGAACGAATTTTTTGTTCCGCTTCCAGCCGTTCGTCCACATTGCGCAGAATCAAGGTGTAGAAGGTTTTCCCGCCCATCTGAAATTGGGAGAGTGTGGCTTCGGCAGGGAATTCCGTGCCGTCGGCCTGGATGGCGGTCAGGCCACCAGGAATCCAGAGCGAGCGCTGGTCGTCCGGTTTGGTGTTCAGATCCTGAAGGAGAAGCCGTATGGTTTTCCGGTCATTCGGCGCCAGGGAGTGGAGAAAATCATGGCCCACCAGTTTGTTCGCAGCACAGTGAAACACTTTCTCGGCGGCTGGATTAATGCGGGTGACCCGAAGATCTTCTCCCAACTCAATAATGGCATCCATCGCACTATCCACCAGCCGGCGTAATTTCTGTTCCCGTTCCCGTGTGGCGAACTCGGCTTGGAGTCGTTGGAGTTCGGCTGCTGCACGGGCGGCAAAAATTCGAAAAATGGCCTCTATGCGAGGGTCGGCGGGCATCGGTCTGGTATCCATGACGGCCAGGTGTCCGAGAATTTTTCCCGTGGTATCGGTCAGTGGGAGTCCCATATAACTGGCAGCCTTAAGGCCGGCGATATCCGGATCAATCGGAAAGAGATTCAACAGGTTTTCCGGGAAATGGATGAGACGAGCCTGGTCGATGACATGCTCGCAGGGCGTGCCAGCAAGGTCCATGGCCCAATCCTTGAGAAATGATCCGTTTAAATAAAACGCCAAGGCTTTGAGGCGTCTCGATTCAGACAGATATTCTGTCACCCAGGCGGCATGGGTGTGCAGGGCCTTGGCTAGATTTTCGACCAGCGCTTCAAAGAACCGTTCCCCCGTTTCCGTCGCTGTGCCCTCCAGGATCGTTCGAAGGGCAGTATCTTCATTAAGGCTGGTGAAGGGTTGTTGGAAATTTTCTTTCATGTTGAATTTCGATTGAGGTTCATTAACCTTTCCCTAATGATGGGCGGCCTCGTGGCAAGGGTTCAACGCGACGGTCTAATTTCTTCGCGAGGCGAACTTTGAATTTTTCACTCCCTAAGACCCAGGCTTTATTGGTGGCTTCGCGGATGGCGTCTAGGGTTTCTCCACTCAAATGCTGTCGAAAAAGCGAACGATAGGCCTGTTGCCGAGCCTCTGCTGTCTCTCCCAAATGCTGATAGAGACTATGTGGTGCGAGGAGGGGGTCTGCTTTCCCATCAGCATGGAAATGATAGCTTGACCATCGATAGTCGCGCGGATGGCGCACCATCTCCGCACGGACGGGATTGAGTTCAATATATCGACAGCAGGTCAACAGATAGGTCTCACTTTCTATCAAGGTGGCACGATAGCGCCCTTCCCATAGCGTCCCCGTCCGCTCATAGGTCCTATTGAAATATTGCACATAGCGTCGGCCTAATGATTGAAAGGCTTTTGGCAGGCTATCTTCGTGAGTGGGGGTGACTAAGAGATGCACATGGTTGGTCATCAGAACATAGGCATGAATGGCGCATCGATGTGACTGGGTGGCTTCTTTAAGCCACTCCAAATAATTTTGGTAATCCGTGATTTGGTCAAACAGCTTTCCGCGATTGTTCCCCCGCTGAATAACATGCAGAGGGACGCCAGGGACAAAAAATCTTGGTAATCGTGCCATAGGTTCTCCTTTTTTCAGAGGATGGAACCTAGCAAATAAGGGGGTAAAATGTCGAG
>JAOUQB010000181.1 GCA_029879555.1 Nitrospirota bacterium
CGCCCCGTGGGGTATCTGGGTTCATTTTTGATCGGGACGGCGTTTGCCGCAGGTTGGACACCTTGTGTCGGGCCGGTGCTGGGGACCATTTTGGCGTATGCCAGTACGACTGAATCGATGTCTGGCGGAGTCATGTTGCTCTCGGCGTATTCGTTTGGGCTCGGTCTGCCCTTCTTCTTAACAGCCTTTGGTATGGATACCTTTTTGAGGTACTTCAAAAGCCTGCGAACTTATCTTGGTGGAGTCTCTTTCGTAAGCGGAGGCCTATTAATTCTTGTTGGCGTGATGATTTTCACGGATTCCGTGACCCTCTTTACCAGTTTCCTTGAGCGAAACGGCATCGGCTGGTACATCGGCCAGTAGGGTGCTGTGTAATCCTTCCCTGAAGGAACAGATTTTTAAATCCAGCGCCGAAAGCTAGCGTAGCGGTTTATTATCGAGACTGACCCCTTATGAAGGCAGGCGAGGCTAGCACCATTCGCCGGTTTTGCAGGTTTTTGGATCGGTCGGTAGCGATGATGTCGTGGTTGTTATGGGTGTTGGAGGATTGGGTTGAGGGGATTGAGAATCGCACCACGCGCCGATGGGGCATGAGGATATCGATGTCGGTTGGTCATTGGAATGAGCGGTTTGGGGGTGGCTTGTGGCAGCACCCGGCAAAATGCCGGCATTGGTGAAGACAGTCGTATTTGGATTTGGTGGAAGTGCCTCATGAGACGATGCCGATGGCCGGCTAGCTGTGTATTCCTTTGGCAAGGGATTGTGGGGAATTTTAGCCAGTAATGTTGGATGGTCTTCCTGAAGTGAGGCGAGTAATGATTGGGCCGAGGAGTGATAGGGACTATTCGGATAGTGATGAATGAGCGCCACGAGCCAATCTTGTGACCATTCTTCAATCCCCAAATCTTGATAGGTTTTTGCCAGGTGAAACATGGCTTCTCCAGTTGTCTCTAATTCGGGGAATTCCTTGATGATTTTTTCATACCGATTGGCAGCCGCCAGATAGGAGCCGCGCTTGTAATAAAATTCTCCCACCATCAGATGTCGTTGGACGAGCTGTTCCTTGCAGGTCTGAATAGTTTGTTTGGCTTCTGCTTCATAACGGCTCGCCGGAAATTCTTTCAATAGCTTTTCGAATCCGGTGATGGCATTGTTCAGTGGTTCGGGATCTCGGTCGACCGTTCGAAATTGTTTGTAATGGCTCACGCCAATTTTGTATTGAGCGTATGGCGCCAGGATGTGATTCCGATGGAGGTCAAGAAAATGTTTGTATTCGACGATGGCTTCAGCATAGGATTCTTTGTCAAAAAATGATTCGGCCCGTTTCATGATCACGTTGGGGTCGTAGCTCATTTCGATGGAATCGCCCACGAAAATTTGTTCATCCGTGGAGGAAACATCTTGGGTGGTCGCCTCTTTGGGATCTGGCGTGGACGAACAACCGAGAAACAGGACGGTTAGGCTCATCAGAAGCCAAAGTTTTGTGATGCGGTGAATGGTCAGTAGGTTCGACATGGTGAGGGTTGTGCGAAGATTGAATCTATGGTTTGGAAAATTTTGAAGGTGAAGTATTCAAGTTATCCTAAAGTTATACAAGATCGGGACCAAAAGTGAAAAGTCTATAGTTTCAGAAATTTGCCTCATGCTGTTGAGGCAAGATAGTCTCATCTTTACCACATAATCTTCACATATACCATATGGCATGATGATGCCATTGTCCAATTCTCACAGGTGGTAGGTTTCGGTATGTTTCAGCCAGTATCCAGAATTAGCGGAACCGGTTCAGCGCTTCCATCCAGACGGGTTGAGAATTCGGAAGTGGCTGCTGTGGTGGGGAAGGATCCGGGGTATATTGTTCGGGTATCGGGTATTCGGACTCGACATTGGGTCGAGCTTGATGAGGATTGTTCCTCCTTGGCGGAACAGGCGTCTCGTCAAGCGCTAGACCGTGCTGGATTAACGCCTCAAGACCTGGACGTGATTATCGTCTCCACGACCTCCCCAGACATGCTGTTTCCTTCTACCGCCTGTTTACTCCAAGCGCGTTTAGGGATTGCGGGAATTCCTGCCTTTGACTGTTCCGCCTCGTGTTCGGGGTTTCTGTATGGGCTGTCGATGGCAGATTGTTTTCTGCGGTCTGGGCAGTTCCAGCGATGCCTTATTGTGGCTTCGGAGGTGAAATCACGGACGTTGGATCGTCAGGATCTCAGTACCGCCATCTTATTCGGAGATGGGGCGGGCGCCGTGATTCTTGAACGAGCCATTAATCCGGACCATGGGATCGTCAGTATTCGTCTTCATGCTGACGGCCGTTATCATGAGTTGGTGAAAGTCTCAGGGGGTGGCTCTCGTCAGCCACTCTCTCCGTCAGTTCTGGAGAATCGGTCTCATACCTTGCGGATTCAGGGTTCCAAATTATTCCGGATTGCCATCAGGAAATTACGCCAAGCCATACAGGATCATGTCAAAGAAGAGAAGTGGGAAATGGCCGATTTGGATCAGGTTGTTTTCCATCAAGCCAATGCCAGAATGATTGCCCATTTGTGTCGAACGCTGGAGATTTCCGCTGATCGATGTGTGGCGATTATGGAGGATGTGGGGAATACGTCGTCGGCATCGTTGCCGATGGCCCTTGATTACGCGAATCGGCATGATCGGTTACAAAAAGGTAGCCGTATTTTGCTAGGTGCTTTTGGGGGCGGATTAACCTGGGGTACGGCTTTGATTCGTTGGGGTTGAATCGCTTGGGCTTTCTGCTTCTCTATCGTGAATTGGCACACAGCTGAAATTGGCCTCGAATTTTATGAGAAGGATGATAGCGTGCCTTTTCTTCTCATGCTAAAGTATCTTGTTCTATGAGATTAACCTGGGAGGGCGTGTGCCTTGAAAATATATTTAGCGAATCCAAGGGGGTTTTGTGCTGGGGTCGATCGGGCCATAGAAATTGTTGATTTATCTTTAAAAACATATGGTGCGCCCATTTATGTCCGTCATGAAATTGTCCATAGTCGACATGTGGTGGAATCTCTTCGAGGAAAAGGTGCCATCTTTGTGGAAGAGTTGGGTGAGGTGCCGGATGGAGCCATTGTTATTTTTAGTGCCCATGGGGTCGCCAAGGCTGTTTGGGAGGAATCCACACGACGAAATCTCAAAGTGATTGATGCCACCTGTCCTTTAGTGATTAAAGTCCACAATGAAGTTAACCGGGATTATTCCAATGAGTACGAGCTGATCCTCATTGGTCATGCGGGACATCCGGAAGTGGTGGGGACTCTAGGCCAAGTGCCAGATAAGTTCCACCTGGTGTCTTCAGTAGAGGATGTTGAAACATTGGTAGTCGAGAATCCCCAGCATTTGTCGTATGTGACCCAAACCACCTTAAGTGTGGATGAATGCCGGGATATTGTCGCCGCTCTCCATCAGCGGTTCCCTGGGATTAAAGGCCCGCACCAAGAAGATATTTGTTATGCCACCCAAAATCGGCAAAATGCCGTCAAGGAGTTGTCCCGGTTTGTTGATGTGATTTTGGTCATCGGCTCTCCAAATAGTTCTAATTCTAATCGTTTACGGGAGTTAGGCGAGCGATGCGGGATCACGTCGTATTTGATTGATTCCTATCAAGACATTCAACTTTCGTGGCTTGAAGGCGTGAAAGCTGTTGGTATTGCGGCAGGCGCCTCCGCTCCAGAGGTTCTTGTGTCCCAAGTCATAAAATTCTTAAAAGATCAAGGGGCTGATGGTGTTGAGGAACTCACCGTCGTCGAGGAAGATGTCGAATTCCTTCTCCCAAAGGAATTGTTGATGGCCAGTAAATCTAAGTAATTTCTGTTTTCCCCCGTTTCGGGCTCGAATAGTCTCGAAAAAGATAGTTAGCTTAGGCTTCTGGACTGTTTCCCTCCAAAAAAAAATAAAATTTTCAGGACCTGTCGTTATCCACAGGATTGTTAGCCAACCGTTCGCATATTCTTGCAATAATGCCATATATGGGATTGAGCTCTACTTATAACCACCATATTTTGTGCAAATTTTTGATTTTCACCGCTTTGTATGGTACAGATTGAGAGTTTATTTAGCGAAGTGAGCGTGTAACTTAGTGAGAATGAAGAGCCACAAGATTACCCACGTCCAGGAGGGAGTATGAATCTACGTACCCTAGTGGTGAATGGGTTTAAGTCCTTTGCGGAAACCAAAATAGACTTTCCCGACGGCATTACAGCAGTGGTCGGTCCCAACGGCACTGGCAAGAGCAATATTGTGGATGCCATTTTATGGGCTATGGGTGAACAAAGTGTCAAAAGTCTGCGAAGCGAGCGGATGGAAGATGTCATATTCAATGGCACTGAACAACGGAAGCCAATGGGCATGGTCGAGGCTTCTCTTGTTTTTTCGGATGTCACGCCTCAAGAGTTGGAACCAGTTTCGGCTTTAGTCGAAGGATTGGAGCAAACGACGGATGTCATGATCACCCGCCGGCTCTACCGTGATGGGGACAGCGAATATTATTTCAATAAAATTGCCTGTCGCCTTAAAGATATTCGTGGGTTTCTGTGGAATGCCCGGGCAGGAACGCGAGGGCAGTCCGTGATCGAACAGGGCAATATTGAGCAATTATTGAGTGCCTCACCACAGGAACGGCGGGAGTTTATCGAGGGGACCGCTGGAATTATTCGCTATAAAAAGCAAAAGGCGGAGGCCTTACGAAAATTACAGAGTACCGAAAATAATCTGTTGCGAGTTCGAGATATTTTGGGCGAAGTGCATCAACAATTGCGTGTCCTGACTCGACAGGCCAAACAGGCCGAGGAATATCAAGGACTGTTACAGGAAGCCCGGGATCTTGAAGTGCGGTTGTTAACGGGAGATTTTCGGCGGTTGTTTGCTGACCATTGTGAGGTAGAAAAGGCCTTACAGGATTCGGAAAACCGTGAGACAGCTTGTGTAGCGGATGAAGTTCGGCTCGTGACTGAGCAACAACAGGCTCAGCTTGAATTGGGGGCCATCAATGAATCGCTGCAACAGGCTCAAGATGAATTTCGAGAGATCGAACGACGGATGTCCCAGGCATTGACCGAAATTCAGATCGAACGAAATCGAATAGAGCAATATGAACAACAGCATGAGCAGGTCATGGAGGAACGCACCCGCCTTCAGGAAACTGGGCAAGAAGTCGTGGTGATGCTCGAAGCTCTTCAGGCGCGAATGGTCCAAGCTCGCGTGGAGATTGATGCTTTGGCTGCATCTTTGGCCGAAGGCGAAGAGAGTATGGCGGTGGTGGCGGCTCGCCGTCGGGAAATCCAGGAGAAGGTCAATTTAGGGCGAGAAGCCATTTTAGCTGTGGCTGTGGAAAAGACCAATATGGAGAATCGGCTCCGAAGTTTGGCAGAAGGGCAGAGTGCCACTGGACGTCGAATGGAACGGTTAGCGGCCGAATTGACGCAATCTCAATTTGTTCAAACAACTTTGCAAAGTGAACAACAATCGCTTCAGACCCAACGATCAGCCTTGGAGCAAGAATTAGAAGGATTACGAACCCACCAAGAGCAATTAGAAGTCAGTTTGCAAAGCCATCGAGAAACCCGAGAAGAGCTTGATGGCAAGATTTTGGAACTGCAGACCCAGACTGCTG
>JAOUQB010000182.1 GCA_029879555.1 Nitrospirota bacterium
TGGGAAAACCGGCTTGGTGGTGTCCTTGGATTTGAGTCGTTGCCTAGAAAGTAAAAAAGCCGATTCACCGGAAGGTCTGTATTATGGGGTGTCGGCCACACTGGATGCGTATGAAAT
Source organism: Nitrospirota bacterium (assembly GCA_029879555.1). Classification (GTDB taxonomy): domain Bacteria; phylum Nitrospirota; class Nitrospiria; order Nitrospirales; family UBA8639; genus Nitrospira_E. Next base: position 118 of record JAOUQB010000182.1, read on the forward strand.
GTTGCGCCAGTTTATTGATGGAACCGATGATCTGGAAAGCCTCTTGCTCGTGGTATCTGTTCCTCCAGAATTTCTGACGGATACTCGGCGAGGGCTGAGTCGGTACGAAGCGTTAAAATTACGAATTTGGGATGAAGTTCGTGATCGAGAATACCAAAATCCATTAGGGGCGTTAATTCGACTGGCGGCCGCCACCCCAAATGGGGTAGGAGACCACTCCCATGATCATGAACAGGCCGCCATGGCGAATGGGAATGTGAGGCATCAACGAACAATGGAAGCCTTACGTTCTGGTGTTCCCAATCGAGATGTGGTGCGAGAGCTGGGCAGCCATCAACCGGATCTGGAGGGAAAGTTCAGGCGGTTACTTCAACAGATGACAGCCCAGGCTCCTCAGGGGGTCCCTACCAAAGGATTAGTCATTGAGGGAGGGTTCGGGAGCGGGAAATCACACCTATTGAAAGCCTTGCAACATGTGGCGATCGAACAACATTTTGTCTGTAGTCCGATTGTGATTAGCAAAGAGACGCCGCTGTACAACGTGGCCACAGTATTTCGGTCAGCCATCATTGATGCGATGTTGCCTGGTAAGCAAGGGGATGTGTTGACGGAAGTGGCGAGAGAGTTAAATTTCCAAAGTCCACAGTATGCAGAACTCTATGATTGGGTGCATCGAAAGGATTCAGGATGTGACGCTCGGTTTGCGGCGACGTTGTATTTGTACGAACGATTGATCAACGACCCTGAACTGAGCCACCGAATGATTCGGTTTTGGGCAGGGGATCCGTTAAGCAATGGACAACTCAAAAAGTATCTTCAAGGGTGTGCTCCTGAAATACCATATGTTTTTGAGAAGATCACGGCCCAGGAATTGGCGTGGCATCGCTTTCAATTCGTGTCACGGTTGATGGTCGCGGCTGGGTACAAAGGCTGGATTTTGCTGATTGACGAAGCCGAAATAATTGGTCGCTATTCGTTTAAGCAGCGCATGAAATCGTACACGGAGATTGCCCGGTGGCTAGGGGCTTTAGGGCATGCGGTATGCCCAGGAATTGCGGGTATTGTCGCGCTCACGGATGACTTTCAAAGTGTGGTTTTGGAAGAAAAGCAAGATAGTCAAAAAGTTGAACAACTGGCTTTGGGTGACGATGCGGGCGATGGCGCCAATTTGGCTCGAGAAGCGCTCAATGGCATACGGGTGATTGAGCAAGAAGGGGAAGCGCTCATTCGGCCGTATGAACCCATGGTGGACGCGTTGTATGCTCGTCTTCGGGAGTTACATGGATCGGCCTATAGTTGGAATCCTCCCCCAGTTTCTGCCGTGGAAAAATTGTCGAGTACGCGGATGCGCGAGTATGTTCGCGGCTGGATCACCGAATGGGATTTGCGAAGACTGTATCCTGAGGCGCAGCTCAGTATTGAAATCACAGATGTGCAGCAAACCTATGAAGAGGATCAAGAGTTCGAACCTTCACACGGCGAGGATGCGGAAATGGTGAGCGTTTCTGAAGCCGAAGACGTGATGATGGCTGTCGCCTTACAAAATCAAGGCCCGGTATAAGGATAGAGTCCACAGAGAAGGCAGCCGTTTGATGTAATATCGATGGCCTCGACGTCCCTTTTACAACGAGTGGAAGGGATAGGTGGGGTGATTGGACTATCGACGTAGGTTGTCTTTCCTGGATTCCCCTCCCACACAGCATTCTGTTTCCATTCACCATCCCTGAATAGGGCCTGAGACCCATCCCGTTTGGGCCTCCCATCATCCAAACGTGACCCTGGTTACGTACATCAGCTCGTAAATAGTTTTTGAAACATCATTTTCGTATTCGGTGTCGCAGGATTGTGGAATTTGTCGTGTGGTGCTTGGATGTGGAGTGTGTTGTTGCCAGCCATCTTTCGTTCATTGATAGAAGACTGTGTTTGCGGGGTTCCTCCTCGTGCCATGCGGCTATGTATTCTTTCGGGCAGAGTCCATGGGATAGGGAATCGGTTATTTGTGGTCAGGCCCTGGACGGTATAGCTCGTCTTTGGCATGGAAATAAGCGGGTTCATCTCCTCAAAAAAATCAGGTATCTGTTTGAGGGTCTCTGAGCGTCCCAACGCGGGCCGGAGAATCGATGTTCAATTTCGGTCAGAAATAGTCCGATAATATTGAGTAAGGCATGGCTGTGCCCAGAGATTTCGCGTCTGTGTTGAGTTCCCGAAAATCAGGATGAATATTTGTGGATAATGTGACCATTACGAAAGAAGTCCCTTTGGAATCATGGGGATTTTGGAAGACATGCGGCCAAATGGCCCTTAGCGGATTGGGCATCCTTCATAAATACATCATTCTGGTGCTCAGTGTATTTTTTGGCTTGTGTTTGTTCGTCATTTTTTTTCATATCTCACAGTTAAAAAGCCAAATGATTGCCACCATAGCCCTTCGAGGGGCTGACAGTCATTCACGGAATTCAAGTGAAATGCGGGAGTGGTATGCCATCGAAGTTGTGCAGCGGTTCCATGCCCTTGGCATCAAGGATTCAGAGCCCTATCGAGTCAAAAAAGGTGTCGTTCCCTTGCCGGACTTATTAAGTCTGAATTTAGGTGGCCAACTCTTCTCCGGTCGCCCAGGGGAGCGGGTGCGTCTGGTCAGTCAGTATCCGTTCTCTCAGGCAAACGATTCCAGCCAGCCGATGGAAACATTTCACCGTAAGGCGTTGGAATTCCTCAATCAAAATCCTGAGCAGTCGTTTTATCGAGTGGAAGAAGTTGATGGTTTGCAAGCACTTCGTTTTGCCACAGCGGCCCGCATGCAACAAGAATGCGTGGATTGCCATAATGAGAAGGTGGAGAGTCCAAAACGTAATTGGGCGGTGGGGCAAGTCGGAGGAATCATTGAAATCGTTTATCCTCTCGATTCGTTAGAAAAATTGACTGGCATGAATTGGTTTGATTCCAATGGGATGATGGCCGTCTTGGTTATATTGTGGCTGGGGGGATTTGGATTGGTGGTGTTGAAGGTGCGAGGAATATCTGGGGAATTGGAACAACAGGTGCGGCAGCGAACAGCTGATTTGCGTGAATCCAACAGGCAGTTAGAACTGGAAATCTATGAACGGCATTTAGCCGAGAATACGATCCGCCAAGCGAGGGATAATCTAGAAAAACGGGTGCAGGAACGAACGGGGAAGTTGGCGGCGGCGAATGCAGAATTGATTCGGGAGGTGGCGGAGCGAAAGCGTGCTGAAGATGACATTCGAAATCTCAACGCGCAACTTGTCCAACGGTCGGCTCAATTGGAAGCAAGCAATAAGGAGCTTGAAGCGTTTAGTTATTCGGTGTCTCATGACCTTCGTGCACCTTTACGAGGAATCGATGGGTTCAGCCAGGCCGTGTTGGAGGATTATGACGACAAATTAGATGAATCAGGCCGAAGTTATTTGAATCGGGTACGAGCCGCTAGTCAGCGCATGTCGATGCTGATCGATGCCATGTTGAATTTAGCGCGGCTCACTCGAGCTGAAATTCATTCCAAGAATTTTAATATCAGCGACATGGCCAACAGTATTCTTGATGATCTTCAGAAAATTGAGCCGGACCGAGAGGTGGAATGTGTCGTGGCTGATCATTTGTTGGCCACAGCTGACCCCCAATTAATCCGGGCCGTGCTCGAGAATCTTCTTGGCAATGCGTGGAAGTTTACTCGCCAGCATTCGAACCCCCGTATTGAGTTCGGCCATGGGCAATACAAAGGACAGGCCGCCTTTTTTGTGAAAGATAACGGGGCGGGGTTTGATATGACGTATGCCCATAAATTATTCGGCGCCTTTCAACGTTTACATGCGTATACAGAATTTCCTGGCGTGGGAGTGGGTTTAGCCACGGTTCATAGGATTATTCAACGTCATGGAGGCCAGATTTGGCCAGAGGGAGCCGTGGGAGAGGGAGCAACATTTTATTTTACGTTATAGCTTGAGAGTTCAAAACAAGGAGGAAAGTATGACGCACAAACACATTTTGTTAGTAGAAGATCATCCCGATGATGAAGAGTTGACCATGCGGGCTTTAAAGAAAAATAATATTATGAATGAAGTCGTGGTCGCCCGTGATGGGGTGGAGGCTTTGGAGTATTTATTTGGGACAGGCGCTCATGCTGGGCGGGATATGAATATCATGCCGCAAATTATTTTGTTAGATCTTAAACTGCCAAAGGTTGATGGGTTGGAAGTGTTGAGACGATTGCGCGCGGATGATCGAACCAAGTTTCTGCCGGTCGTGGTCCTGACCTCTTCCAAAGAAGAACAGGATATTGTGAAGAGTTATCAGTTGGGTGCGAACAGTTATGTTCGTAAACCAGTCGATTTTCAGGAATTTTCTCAAGCCGTGCAAAATCTCGGATTGTATTGGCTCATATTAAATGAGTCAGCTCCTGAACGAGTTTCGGTGTAAGGCCGGTCTATCATGTCGGGAAGTCGACTCGTTGTGCGTGGCGAGGTTCGCCATCGTAGACGGCGTTTGTTCGGCTGTCAGGAGGTCCAACATGCTGTCAAAAGTTTGAGGCTAGAGTATGGCAGCCATTTCGCCCCCAAGGAAGGGGTCGTATTGACCGATTGCCTTCGACTCTCCTGATTCTGCAATGATTTTTCTTTTCTTTTACATCACAGAACGCCGCTAACGTGACGCCTGACACCTAGGCACATCCCTTGCTGATTTGAGAGATAGCCCCATCACTCAAATCATTCAAGGAGGGATGCCATGAGACGACTCCTGCGATTGGAATCGACTGAATCTGTGACTCAGTCGGAATTCAGGCGAAATCCGAAACGAAAAAGTATATTTGAAGGCATTCGCTTAGGTCTTCAGAAAACCGGAAGAGTAGGTCAGTATGGTATTGGGCAATGTGCGGACTGTGGGGGGGAAGTAAAAGTGTTAGTGTCCCCTAGGCGTAATCCTCATTCCAGCAAGTTGGGCAGGGCCGTTTCCATGAAGGACCATGATTTGTGCCGGCGGTGTTGGCGTCGTCTTATGCATCAACAGCGCCAGACAGGGATCGTGGTGCTCCCCCTGGCGTTGTTCATCGGAGGGAGGAAGCTTCATCCTCGATTACTGGTTCCGAAGTTGGCTTCGTTGCCCCGAGAAGCGTCTTAAGAGTGTGAAGGAGTTTTTTCGTTTCTGATCTGGATGGTTCCATGAGATGTGTCATGGAAGACCGGGTGGCTTGGAGTTTTCTGGGAGATTGGCTGCTCTTGAACGAATAAACTCCAAAGCCAGTGCCGGGTTTTGGTAGACGACCTGCAGGGTCATGTTCCCAAATTTCCGCCGAACGACTGCAAGGACAACCTGTCCCTCTTCATATCCTGCCTGTAGCATCTGAATGTTCTGGGCCAAAAATGCTGCCATGGTCTCGTCGGTGAAATCATGGGTGAGGCGATAGCTCTTTCCCATCATCAACTGGAGTTGGTGGTAGAAATCTTCGGTGTATTGCCCCATGTCAATGGAAATTTTTTCAAGACGGGGC
>JAOUQB010000183.1 GCA_029879555.1 Nitrospirota bacterium
GAAGGGCGGTGATCCCTTTGTGTTTGGGCGTGGGGGAGAAGAGGCTGAAACGATGGCTGAAGCCGGAATCCCATTTACGGTGGTTCCCGGCGTGACGGCGGCGGTTGCCGTACCGGCGTATGCTGGAATTCCTGTGACGCACCGAACGCTGGCTTCCACCGTGGCATTTGTGACCGGTCACGAAGATCCGACAAAATTCTCGAGTGCGATGGAATGGCCTCGCCTGGCTTCTTCCGAAGGAACACTTGTCTTTTTGATGGGGACCAAGAATCTTCCCCATATTGTTGAGCGTCTGATTCAGGAAGGGAAAGCGGCGACAACGCCAGTTGCGGCCATTCGATGGGGAACCTATGCTCGGCAACAAACAATAGTCGGGACGTTAGGGGATATTGTGGCCAAGGTAATCAAGGCCAACCTCAGTCCACCAACGGTTATCGTTGTGGGAGAAGTCGTTCGATTGCGGGACCGTCTCAATTGGTGTGAAGCTCGACCATTGTTCGGGAAAGGGGTGTTAGTCACTCGTCCCCGAGAGCAAGCCCCAGCGTTGTCCAATTTACTGGCTGAGCAGGGAGCCGAGCCAATTGAATGCCCCACCTTGGAAATACGTCCACCAGACAGTTGGGTCCCTGTGGATGAGGCGATTCAGGAGCTTTCCACGTATGATTGGGTGATTTTTACGAGCGTGAATGGGGTTCAGGCCTTCATGGAGCGTTTGTGGTTTCATCAAAAAGATGCTCGAAGTCTGGCGAATGCTAAAATCTGTTGTATTGGTCCTCGGACGGCCGAAGAGCTGCATCGTTGGGGCTTAGTGGCGGACCTGGTTCCCAAGGAGTTTCAAGCTGAGGGCATCTTGGATGCGTTGGGTGGGCTAGACCTGAAGGGTGAAAAAATATTGATTCCTCGTGCCAAAGTGGCCAGGGAGATCCTTCCTCAACAACTACAGGCCATGGGGGCACAAGTCCAAGTTGTGCATGGGTATCAAGCGGTTCAACCTGAAGAGGCACAAGAGCCCATCACCCATCGTTTTCGTAATCAGGATATTCAATATTTGACGTTTACCAGTTCGTCGACGGTCAAAAATTTTTGTCAATTGTTTGCGGATCGCCAGGAAATGCACCAGTTGATACAACATGCCATCGTGGCCTGTATTGGCCCTATCACAGCCCAAACCGTCCAAGAGGAAGGTTTGTCGGTCGATATTGTGGCTGCGGAAAATACGGTGCCTGCGTTGGTGGATGCGATTGTGGCGCATGCTATTCAGAGCCACGCCAAGGTGCCACGAGAAAAAACATTGAGATGAAGGCGGATGAACCCTGTCAACATTCATATGAAGACAGGGCAAATTGTGGACTGGTCTTGAGGACAGCCCGAGTTGTCGACAGAGTATGTTAACCGATTGATTGGAGGAGTAGAGCCATGGTTCCTGTAAAGTCGTGTATGGTGCCCATTGAAAAAATCGTCAAAGTTGACCGCGATGTTTCTGTGAAAACGGCGGCTGAAATGATGCGTGATAATGGCATCGGCAGCATTTTCGTCACGAGTGGAGAGGAAATTATTGGAATTTTGACGGATACGGATTTGGTCCGCCGAGTCGTTGCGGCAGGTGCCGATCCTCTGACCACGACGGCGGAAAAAATCATGTCAGCTCCCATTGCTTCCATTGAAGGCAATGCGACCTTGTTGGATGCGAACGACCTTATGGCTCAACAACATATCCGGCATTTAGGGATTACCAAAGATGGGGAAATGGTCGGGATGATTTCTGTAAGAGATCTTGTCGTGTTTTTAACCAATCTTCCCCGAAAATAAGAGTAGAAGACTGGACGTGGTTTTCAGTGAGACTTTTCCCGTCAAACTGTTGCCATCGTGAGAATCGACCAAGATCCAACAATTCAGAATTATTAAAGCACGCCTAGGAGTACCATGGGATTTCCTGTTCACCGGTTGCGTCGACTCCGTCAGCACGCCTCGTTACGACGAATGGTGCGCGAGACTCAGTTGACCTCCGCCGATTTGATTTATCCCCTGTTTGTGACCTTCGGTGAGAATAAGCAGGAACCGATCAATTCGATGCCTGGGCAATATCGTTGGTCGGTTGATCGTCTTGTCCCAGAGGTCGTCGATGCGTGGGCCTTAGGGATTCCGGCCGTCATTCTTTTTGGGATTCCTGAACAAAAGGATGAGAGAGGATCGGCGGCCTTGGAGAAACATGGGGTTGTGCAAACAGCGGTTCGGGCGCTAAAGGCGAAACTTCCTGACTTGATGGTCATCACCGATGTGTGCATTGATGAATACACGTCCCATGGCCATTGCGGGATTGTTCGGGATGGAAAAATTGTGAACGATGAAACGCTGGATTGCCTCCAGGCCATGGCCCTGAGCCATGCTGAAGCCGGGGTAGATATGGTGGCTCCATCCGACATGATGGATGGACGGGTCAAAGCCATTCGTGAGGCGTTAGACCAACAAGGTTTTTCAGAAATGCCGATCATGTCCTATTCGGCCAAATATGCGTCGGCTCTCTATGCCCCTTTTCGCGATGCCGCTTTTTCCAGCCCTTCGTTTGGTGATCGGCGTTCTTATCAAATGGATGCGGCTAATGCGCGAGAGGCGTTACGAGAAGTGGAGTTGGATTTGGAGGAAGGCGCCGATATCGTGATGGTGAAGCCGGCGTTATTCTATTTAGATATTCTCCGGCAAGTCCGCGATATGGTGAAGGTCCCTGTTGCGGCGTATCAAGTCAGCGGGGAATACAGCATGATGAAAGCGGCTGCCCAGCAAGGCTGGATTGATGAAGCGGCGGTTATGATGGAAAGCCTTGTTTCGATGAAACGTGCAGGGGCCGATCTGATTCTGACGTATTTTGCCAAAGAGGCAGCTCAGCTTCTGCAACGTAATGGCTTATGAATATTACCAGGGGTTTGCCGCCAGCTCCTCTCGCCTCGTGTCCTATTCTGACCATTGGTAACTTTGATGGGCAGCATGTCGGGCATCGCGCCTTACTAGAGTCTGTGGTTGAGAATGCTCAACGCCTCCATGGCCTGCCTATGGTCCTCTCGTTTGACCCTCATCCGATTGAAGTATTACGACCGGGGACCGTGCCAAAATTTCTATCCGATGCCCAGGAAAAATATGATTTTTTTGAATGTCTTGGGATAAGGGAGCTCATCATCCTCCCCTTTACTCAGGACTTGGCCGCGTTAACTCCTGATCAATTTGTGGGACAGGTCTTACAGAAGGGTTTAGGGGTTCGCCTGTTATTGGTTGGAGAAAATTTCGTGTTTGGACAAGGACGCAGTGGGACCATTCAGGATCTTGTGCGGTTAGGCGTCCAAGCCAATTTTGACGTGCAGCCAGTGAAGCCTGTGGTGTTGAATGGAGCCGTCGTCAGTTCCACACGTATTCGAACATGTTTGACCAATGGTAATGTGGTGGAAGGCCGACAATGCTTAGGACGGCCGTATCGGTTGACCGGTACCGTAATTGAGGGAGAAAAGCGTGGACGGCAATTAGGATGGCCCACCGCCAATCTTCGAATTCCTCCTCATCGCGTACTTCCAGCGGATGGGATCTATGCCACTCTGACGGAGGTTGATGGTTCATGCCTTCCCTCTGTGGCCTATATTGGCAAACGTCCGACTTTCCAGAATGGTGAACGCCTCTTGGAGGTGCATATTTTTGATAAGACGTTGACACTCTATGGCAAGGATATTTCGGTGTCTTTCATCGAACAAGTTCGAGAAGATATGACCTTTTCCACTGTGGATGATCTGTTGAAACAGATGGATCAAGATGGCATTCAAGCCAGAGCGATTGTCGAGCGGTATCACACGAGTTTCCCACAACTGAGCCTGGCTAATAGGGGCAATGCTTAAATGACCTATTCGTCAAAGCTTCTTAAGTTTGAGGAGCAGGTTCATCGGTATATCAAAACTCGAAAGTTATTGAGTCCCGGGGATCGTATTGTGGTGGCGGTGTCAGGGGGACCGGACTCGGTGGCTTTGCTCTCGTGTTTAGTCGCGTTGTCGTCGCGGTGGAATTGGGATCTGGGTATTGGACATGTGAATCATGGTCTTCGGGGGTCTGAAAGTGACGGAGATGCGGATTTTGTTCAGCAATTAGGGAGTCACTTTGGGGTGCCCGTGAATGTCCAAGAAATTCCGCTCACGAGGCTGGATGCCAAAGTTGCGCAACAGTCCTTCCAGGCCTATGCCCGCACGGCTCGATATCAGGCTCTGGAACAAATGGCGCAGGAATGTGGGGCCACAAAGATGGTCACGGGACATACAGCCGATGATCAAGCCGAAACCGTGATGATGTGGATGCTCCGTGGGAGCGGAACCGGAGGGTTGGGCGGCATTCCCCCCAAACGGGGAGACGGCATTGTGCGACCGCTTCTTGAGATTCCCCGGAGCGATATTTTGGCGTATTTGGCGGAGCGGCAACTGACGTATCGCATGGATTCTTCGAATAATCGGCCTGTATATTTACGTAATCGCCTTCGCCAAGACCTGATGCCCCATCTCAAAGTCTACTCTCCCGCGCTTGTTCATATCTTGTCGCGCCAAGCCGAGATTATTCGTGAGGATCATGCGTATCTCGAGGATGAGGCCACCAAAGCTTTTCACCAAGCCTGTGCGTTTGAGGATCAACGATGTATCCAATTGGATCGAACGATTTTAAGAACATTGCCAATTTCAATTCGACGTCGAGTGATGCGGCATGGTCTTCAGAAGATGGCTGGGAATACGCAAAGTCCACGATTTGATTTAATTCAACGGGTGTTAGATTGTCTGGAGCTAGGGCAGTCAGGGTGGACGATGTTAATTGGCCCAGTTGAGGTTGGACAGGAATATGATCGATTGGTTTTTTCCAAAAAAGAGACGGAGCCTTTCACATGCATGAGCGCTGCTCCAAGTAAAGGAATTGAGGTGGAGATTCCTAGCGAGGTCGTCTGGCCGTTGACTGGGCAGCGTCTGACCGTCTCGGTAGCATATGATCACTCGATTGGCAGTCCTCCCCATTCCTTAACGATGAAACTAGACGCTGATTTGTTTACTCCAGAATTGCGAATCCGAAGTTGGATGCCTGGCGATGTGTTTTGCCCCAAAGGTTTGGGCGGACGACGGAAGAAGCTTCAAGACTTCTTTTCTGATATCAAGTTGCCACGTTCTCAGCGTGATAAGGTGCCATTATTAGTGGCGCCGGAAGGCATTCTTTGGGTTGGAGGGTTACGCGAGGATGAGCGGTTTCAGCCATCGTCGAGCACAAGATCAGTTGTCATTGCCACGATGACGGCCTAGCAGAATGGACGATCCTATGCCGAAAATTTTTGGAAAACCGTTGGTGACCCAAGAGGCCATGGATAAGCGCATTCGTGAATTGGGTAAGCAAATCTCGCAAGATTATCAGGGCAAAGATCTGGTTGTGATTGGCGTGTTGAAAGGGGCGTATGTTTTCTTTGCTGATTTAGTCCGGGTTATTCAATTGCCCATCCACATTGATTTTCTCTTGGCGACCGGGACCACAAAAGTGGGGCAGCCTCCTAAAACGGTCAAAGTTTGGTCGGAGTTGACCGAGAAGATTACCAACCGACATGTGCTATTAG
>JAOUQB010000184.1 GCA_029879555.1 Nitrospirota bacterium
CCGCCTTCCAAGCCAATTTATTTCAGCCTCCTCATTCCCTGGATACCTGTTTCAAGCCCCCGGAAATGCGAGATTGGCCGTTGGGGAAAAAGGAAGAGTTTACTGTTTTGGTTCGTTCGATGGAAAGAATCAGAAAGCCCGAACATGTGCCCGCTGAGGTCACTGGAATGTTTCAATTGCATATTGCCAGTGACACCATGACGGGCTCATCATTCTCGGCTCAGGATGTCTTTTGCATCCAACTACTTCTTCCACAAAGTGGTCATGTTCCAGCCACGATTTGGGGGACTCGGCAAGAGTCTTCAGAGCGCGGGATTGTGGTTCGTGGGCAATCGGAACCGATGAGTCATGCGTGTTGGGAGCAATTGGAGATGGCCAAAGATACGGCCTTTTTACATGCACCAGTGACATTCTTTCGCTCCTTCCAACATTCCTGTGATTGGTATAGTCTTGGCCTATTGCTCTTCCAGACGGTGTTGGGAAGGGATGACGAGACGCTGGCTAGATTAGAACGATGCTTGCCCACGCTTATTCGAGGGAGCCTGCTCCTTGCCAAGCAGGATGCTGAACAGCCACACGGAAATGGGCCGGATAGGATTCGTCTTTTATTTGATGAACAGGGGACCTTATTTTCGTCGAAAAGAGGCAGGCAATCCCATCAAAAATTCAGTAAGGACGATTCAGAGATTCCACCCTATCTCTGGTATGCCGTCCTTAAGCTCGGGCTTGCATTAATGGCACGAAGGCCGGTCTCGGGCTTGAGCCAGGATGAGGCTCCAGATCCGATTGCGGAACTCAATGGAGTCCTTCGAAGAATTCAGCAGATTGGAGAGTGGATGAGGTTAGAACTATTTCATCCTCAAGAACGGCGACGAGAAGTTCTTCGAGCCTGCCATAAAATGCGCCAAGAGATCGCTTCCATCGGATCATAACGTTATGCCATTTCAACTTATTGTGCAAACGCCTCAAGGCCCAGAATTTTTGGCTTTATCAAAGCGAGAATGGGGGGATGAATGTATTATTGGCAGAGGAGAAGCCAGCCATTTTCGACTTCCGGATCGTCGTCGGCTTATCTCTTCTCGTCATGCAAAAATCACTCAACAAGCCGGTGAATTTGTTTTGATGGATATTGGGAGCACAAATGGGACGACCATAAATGGCTCTCGATTAGAAATTGGGAAACCGTATACGTTGGCGGTTCACGATCAAATTGGGATTGGTGATTGTGTGTTGGAGTTTGTGGTGGTCGAAACTCCTCCATCTTTGGAGGGAATGGTAGATCCTGATGCCACGGTCTGTTTGCCGCAACCAGCCTGCCTTTCTCCCAGGACCATCGTTGACCAGCTTCAGGGCCAATATGCGGAAATGCTGCATCTTTCCCCCGAAGATCGAGAAACCTCTTTAGTGGATATTCTGCACCAAGCCTTATCTGAAATACCCCCTGAAAAACAAGAAGAATTTTTGTCAGATGTTGAGGCGGCATTTGGCGAATCGCATCGTGCTGAAGAGGTGTTCCCAAGGGAGCAGGTTTCTACACCTGAGGTCAATCAACAGAATTCTCAGAGAAGTGGCGTGGGGCTGGAATCGAACCAGAGGGATGCGTTCTTATGGTCTTCAGACGCCACGGAACAAATTCAGGTGCTTACTGTACTATTCGAATTTCTCAATGATTCTATGAAAGGAAGAAGGCAATTCGAGAAAGAATTAGATGTGGAGGTAACCCGTATTCTTGGGAAGGAACGACAAGAATTGAAGTGGGCTGAAACCGGCGAACACATGAGTGCTTTTTTATTTGATCACACGACGTCTTCAATCCCTTTTCCTGAAAAACTTCATCAATTGCGGCAGGTGTTGGATGATCTCACCTTACATCCACTCGGATTAATAGCGGGATTTCGAGAATCAGTTCGTTTTCTGTTGAAACAATTGGATCCGATTAATCTCGAGGTGGAATGCAAGAATAAAAGGAAAGATTTAGGTGCCAAAATCTTGTCCATGGGAATTTTAGGGAACCACCCGGCCTGGGAATATTTCAAAGAAAAACACCGTCAATTAAGAGAGGAAGAAATAAAAACATTTCATCGATTACTAGGGCCGGAAATAGCGAAAGGATATCTCCGTGTATACCAACAAAAAGCACCGTCTTCCAAGTCGTAAAAAATGGCCATGGATTATTTTGGGGGTAGTATGGGCCTTGCTGTCTTCCTGTGGGTCCTCAAAAATGAACATGGAAGTTATGCTCGAGTCGACCAATCGTTTGAATCAATCCGATATGGGGCAACCAGTTCCAGTGACGGTGAGAATTTATACACTGAAAGATCGCACGCGTTTTGAGCAAGCGACCTTTCACGAATTATGGAAAAATGACTATGAGTTTCTTGGCCAAGATCTGTTGAACAGAAAAGAAATCACGTTACGTCCTTCTACGAAGGAGCCTATTGTCTTGAATGTGGACCCAGAAAACCATGAAAAATTTATCGGAGTCATGGTGCTGTTTCGGAAATATCAGGACGGAATTTGGCGGCGCGTGATACCGATACAAGAACCAGGAATGTTTTCATTTGGCGATCCTGAATTTATTTTGAAAGTGGATCAACAAGATATTGCCGAGCCTGTCAAGGATTAATCAGCGGGGTTCAAAGATTTTAGAGAGGAAAGGTTAGATCAAAATGGATGCATTTCATCGGGTGGTTTGGAATGAGGGGATGTTGTTAACGCCACATCTGTTTCAGCAATGGGATTGCTACCATGATGGCATGTTGGCGGAACGACTCCAACATTTACACCCTTTTGGTTGGGGAGTATGTCAACTTGATATCGACCGGGATGGGTTGGCAAATGGGAGTTTTACGTTGCTGGAATTTCGAGCCGTGATGCCGGATGGCCTCGTGATCAGAATCCCGGATCAGGATGGGATTCCGCCTACGCGATTGATGGAAGCGCTGTTTCCGCCTACGTTGGATCATCTTGATGTGTTTGTGGGTATTCCAATGGATCATCCAGGTATCGCGAATTGTCAATTAGATGCGAAAGGGTTACCACGAGATCCACGTTATCACAGTACATTTGTCTCTTTACCAGATTTCAATTCCGGAGGAAATGCTAAGGAAATTATGGTGGCGAGAAAAAATCTAAAAGTTTTTTTCTCAGGAGAAGATATGCCTGATGCCACGATCATGAAAATTGCTGAACTCGTGCGAACACCCGGAGGGGCCATTGCCCTGAGAGATTCCTTTATTCCTCCTCTCTTGTGGCTATCGGGCTCAGAGGCTTTGACTCGGTTGCTGCGGTCATTGTTGGAGTTATTAGTGTCCATGGGCACGGCTTTAGCTGATCAACAACGAGGGATTCGTGAACATGGGGGAATGGACCTCCTGCGGTTTTCAATGCTCCATGCGATTTTTTCATATATCCCTGCCTTAGCCCACTATAATCAAGTAGGGCGCATTCACCCTGAGGTGGTGTATGTGGCGTTGTCCCGCTTAGCCGGGGAATTAGCACTAATGTCTCCCGATGCCAATCCCAAAGATCTTCCGCCCTATGAACACACCAATTTAGCACGAAGTTTTCGTGAATTAGATATAAAAATTCGCAATGTGGTCGAACACATTTCTCCAACACGCTATGTCACCATTTCTCTGGAGAAACGAGGAGAGACCGTCTTCGTGGGACAAATTTCAGACGCAACGCTTCTTGAAAAAGGCCAATTTTTTCTTTCCCTTTCAGGGACGGATTTGGATGAGTCAGTTCCCTCGTTATTTGTGAAGCGAGTGAAAATTGGCGCCATGGATGATATGGACTTAATCATCAACGCGGCTATGCCAGGAGTTCGCTTTCGCCATGTGACGCAAACTCCAGCCAGTATTCCGAGAAAAGCGGGACATCATTATTTTGGGTTGGAGAACCAAGGGGGCTTCTGGGATCGCATTAAACAATCCCAGACGATTGCGTTATCGGTTCCTCCGGAATTGCAGAATATGACGATCGAAATTCTTGTCACCAAAGAGTAGAACGATGAAACCTGTACCCATGAAGCAAGACGGACATTTAGTCAATGCGTATTTTGATCTTCTGGTGTTAGGCGTTCACGCCAGGGATTCGCGTGATTTAGGACGCGTTGAGTCGTTGCAGGCGAAAATTGATCAAATGCTGGAAGAAGCGGATCGCCGAGGGACGGTCATGCGTTATTCTCGCGACATACTCATTGAAACTCGCTATGCCATTGTGGCCTTTCTCGACGAAATGATTTTGCAGTCTGGTTGGGATCAAAAGAGTCAATGGGCTTCCCAATTGCTTCAATACAAATATTTTCAAACGCAAGTGGCCGGAGAAGAATTCTTCCATCATCTGACAACGCTTCGGCGCGCGCTTCCGGTGAATCCTGATTTACTGGAAGTCTTTCATGCCTGTTTAGTGCTGGGATTTGAAGGACAATATAAGTTGGAAGGGCGAGAAAAGTTGAAAGATCTTAAGCATGACCTTTTTCGAGACATTCAGGGACTTCGAGGCGAAATTCCTCCGTTGTCACCTCATGCGGAACGTCATGAGGTGGTCTTGGATGTCGTGAAACATGAAATCCCTGCTTGGGTGGTCTTGGCCTGTAGCCTCGCTGTGGCCTTTTTCTCGTATGTGGGGATGTCGGTCATGATTCACCAAGAAGCAGAAACGACGTTCGGTCATCTTTCAGAATTAGTGGAAACCTCTCAACCATGATCAGTCAAATTGTCAGCCTTCTCTGGAAGGTCCTGTGCTTGCCAAAAATGTTGCTTATGGGATTAGTGCGGCGTCCCCGCTTGCTGGTTGGATTGGGAATCGTATCGCTGTGTACCCTTATTTGGTTCGCTGGGGATTTGGCAGGCATGCAGAGCTCAGAAATCCGAATGCTTCTCATTGGTGGAATTATTTTGGTGTGGGTCTTCTTTCTTATTTTCGATCATTATCGGGCCCAGCAGGGGGCTCAACTATTGGAAGATTCGCTGCAACAGCAAGGAGTCGAGCAGGTTGGTCGGGTTCAAGGGGAAGACAAAGATAAAATTGAAGCGGTTCAACTTCGGTTTGAAAAAGCAATCGCCACCTTAAAGCAGTCAAAGTTAGGAAAAGGCTATCGAGGTAAGGCCGCCTTGTACGCCCTTCCATGGTACATGATTGTGGGGCCTTCGGCTTCGGGGAAAAGTACGGCGCTACGTGAGTCCGGATTGCAATTTCCTTCTCTTGGTGAAAACCCCAAAGGGGTGCAGGGTGTTGGAGGAACACGAAATTGCGATTGGTGGTTTACCACCGATGCGGTGTTGTTGGACACCGCTGGCAGGTATATGACGGAAGACGAGGATCGAGAAGAATGGTTTGCCTTTTTGGACTTGTTGAAAAAAGCCAGAAGTAAAAAGCCGATTAATGGAGTGATGGTGGCCATTGGGATTAACGAACTTCTAGAGGCCACGGATCAACTCGTTGAATGGCATGCCAAAACGATTCGTGATCGAATTGATGAGCTCATGACTCATTTGGGCATGTCCTTCCCAGTCTATCTCATGTTCACGAAATGCGATTTATTGGAAGGGTTTAATCAATTTTTTGGTGAATTAGAAAAGCAT
>JAOUQB010000185.1 GCA_029879555.1 Nitrospirota bacterium
CCAACATGGGCTGGCTATACAGATGTCAGAAAAGGGGCGAAGTCTTTTGCTGAGAGTTTTCGTTGTTGATGCAGGAGAACTCTGTAAAGAAACAGAGTTAGTGCGGTAATTCAACGTCGGGTGGTTCGTTTTCCAGCAACTCAAGGAAGGCGCGGACTCGGCGGGCCAGCGGTTCTTCCGATTCCTGTTCATAAATGCTCAACAAATTTCTGAGCATGCGCGCCAAGACGGTTGGGGTTGAAATTTTTTCCAACATCTGCTTGTCAAAGGCCAATCCTGAAGCGGCAATAAACTGTTCGCAGTCTTCCTCTCGCAGAATCGTTCCGCCATTGAAGCAATCGACGAATTGGGCCGGTGTCTCACCTTCAACTTTGACCAGAAAATGTCCTGGCATCCCCACGCCTGCTAAAGGCAGGTCCAATCGCTTTCCCACAAAGACATAGAGGGCTGATAAGCTAATCGGAATGCCTTGGCGGGTATCAATGACCCGATTGAGATAGCTGTTATCCGGCTCGTAATACTCCTCGCGGTTCCCAGAAAAACCTTTATCTTTAAACAGGAAGTTGCTGAGTAGCCGTGCGGCTTTTCCCGATGGAGATTCCGTGGCCAGCCACTTGGTGCGAAACTCCTCAGCCAGATTATCCAGACATTCCACGTAGTGCGGAATGTCGAGATTAGGGTAGGCCAGTTTGGCAATCAGGAATGCTCCCTGTTCCCAATCCTCTTGGCGCGCACTTTTCGCGACAAATTGTTGGAACTCTTCTTTGAGTTGCCCAAAGCGGATTTCCTCTTTGATAGCGGCCACACGTGGTTGCAACGTCGCGTCATCGTTCCCTGCTTGTTCAAGAAAGGGGAGGACATGTGAACCCAGGCGTGCGAGTTGGTCTTGGATGGTGCGGGCGACCTGTTCGTTTGGGTCCGAAAGTAAACGAAGGAGTGCGTGAATAGTGCTCTCTGGCGGAAGACTCACAATGGTGGTATCGGATGCCAAAAACTGGTCTTTAGGAAATATCTGAGAGTCTTTTGAAATGATCGTCTTGTTTGAAACAGGGATTTAGCCGACTGATCGTTTAAAGGCTTTGGCTCCTCCATAGAGGCACAAGGCATCAAAGGCGATCAAGACAACGAGTGCCATGCCTACTTGTGGAAGTGCTTGGCTCCAACCCGCGATAATAAGGGGACGAACCGCATCAATCACCCAGGTCATGGGATTAAAAAATGCCAAGGCCTGCATCCAGCCAGGCATGGCTGCCATTGGCACTAACGCGGAACTCAGAAAAATCATGGGTAGTGAAAGGAAGCCTAACATGGAAAAGAAATCTCCATGACTTTTGACGGTAAAGGCCATGGCCATAGAAATGGCGGTTAATCCCACCCCAAACAGCATACCGATGAGGAGAATGACGGTAATTCCCAAAATGCCAGTTTCTGGGACAACCCCAAAGAGGAACGCCACGGCTAAGATGACCAGAATTTGCATGCCAGTAATGGCCATGACAAAGAGAAAACGACTAAGAATGATCGAAGAGCGTTTGATGGGTGTGGACATGAGGCGTTCGAGAAATCCGTTCTCTTTATCGAAGAGTAAGTCGATTCCTCCGGCTAATCCATTGTTGAGCACGGTCATCACCACGACTCCAGCAGCCAGAAAGCTCATGTAGTTTGGGGCTTGTAACACTTGGATGTCAGCGGCTCGTTGGAATAAGTTGCCAAAGAAAATGAGCCAGAAAATCATTGGCTGAGCCAGGGTAAAGAGCATGCTGAACTTTTCTCGGCTGAGTCTCTTGCCCCAACGATTTGTGAGCGCGAGCACTTCTTGTATTTGTTCATTCATAGCTGGATTGTTCCAAGGAGATAAAGTAATCGAGAGAATTAGACTTCAGCGGGGGCAGGAGGTTCGTCTTTGAGGGAACGTCCAGTATGTGCCACAAACACGTCGTCCAGACGAGGGCGATGATATTCTATGCCATCCAACCGACATCCAGCGACGGTGTTGGTTTTTTCCATGATGGCTGGCAGGGCTTTTTCTGGACCATCCACACGAATATCCAATCCATTTTCCCTAGGCTTGATGGCTCGAACGAAGGGTAACGACTGAAGGGCCGTGGTCAATTGATTAAGCGCTTCCGGGGTCGCCTCGCTGAGGGTCAACCAGATGCCATCACCCCCCAGACTCGCTTTGAGGTCCTTGGGTGAGCCCAGGGCGCGGATTTCTCCGCGATCAATGATCGCGATCCGATCACAGAGCTGGTCAGCTTCATCTAAATAATTGGTGGTGATGACAATGGTCATACCCTGCTGTTGTAATTTTCGAATATGCTCCCAAATATTGAGCCGACTTTGGACATCTAAGCCCAGCGTTGGTTCATCAAGAAAAAGTATTTTCGGATTCGGGAGTAAGCCGCAGGCAATGTCGAGTTTTCGCTTCATGCCACCTGAATAACCTTTTGCGACTCGGTCGGCATCGTCCTCAAGATTCACGAGCTTCAAGAGAGCGGCGATTCGGCTCAGCGCTTCTTGTTTGGGTATATGATAGAGTTCGGCAAAGAGCAGTAGGTGTTCTCGTCCTGTCAGAAATCGATCAATGGCGCGTTCTTGTGCCACATAGCCAATCAGTCGTCGAACGGTATCAGCTTCTTTGACGACATCGTGCCCGAGAATGGTTGCGGTCCCAGTTGTGGGGCTGAGCGTGGTAATCAGGATTCGTAGGGTGGTGCTTTTCCCTGCTCCGTTGGGCCCTAAGAGCCCGAAGATTTCTCCGTGTTGCACGGTCAACGAAAGATTTTTAACGGCCTCGACGGCATCATAGGCTTTGCCGAGATTGGAGACTTCAATGGCAGCAGCAGTGGACATAGTCTGTTAGCCCTGTGTTTGGAGATCAGCGAGTTTGAATCGAATGAGGTCAATCAGGCGGCGCGCTTGCTGAGAGAGGTCGTCAGCTTCTAACAAGAACTGCTTTTCAAGAGGTGACAAATCTAGTCCAGCCGACAGATTGTGTACGAGAATGGGATCTGTGAGTGTGGCCGAACCAATGACCTCGCAGAGTTCATTGGCTTTCTTGGATGTGAGATACTCCTGCGCGGTTTGTTCGAGATGGCGACGGATCGTTGAAGTCAATGACGTGGACCCCTGTGGGATATGCGGAGCAATCCGGGCTTGTCGATACTTGGTTAAGACTGGCTGTTCTTGGTAGGTGCACCGCTGTAATCCTTGTAGCACAATGTTATATCGACCATCCGACAATTTATGTGAACTGATAATTCGCCCTACGCATCCGATCGTATATATCGGCGGTTCTTCTTCGTAGTGGTCTTCCCACCCATCTTTCAGTAACGCCATGCCAATGCATTGCCCGTGCGTTGAGGCTGCTTGAATCATTTCCCGGTAACGGGGCTCAAAGATGTGAAGCGGTAAATATGTTTGTGGGAAAAATACGACGGTGGGCAACGGAAAAATCGGGACGATATCCGGTAAGGGAAACGCCTCGGGTTCCTCCGATGAAAAGTGCAAAGACATGCGGTACGATAGCCGAGGATTTTCTTGAAAGTCAACGTGGAGACCGAACGAAATACTGATTGACAATATGAGAAAATGCTTGTGGGGCAAGGGATTTGTGCGCTTTCTGGCATCATGCTATAAACGTCCCCATGCTCAAAGTCATCCTGGTTTTGATGATGTGTGGCATCTGTCCGAACATCGTCGTGGCGGACTCCACGCCTGGCACTTCCAGATTTTCACTTGCCAAGCCCGGGTATACGTATGTTTTCCCTCGTGATCATGGGAGCCATGATCAGTTTCAAACCGAGTGGTGGTATTTTACCGGGCATGTCTCAGGTTCAGATGGGCGCCGGTTTGGGTATGAGTTAACCTTTTTCCGTCGTGGGATTGACTCACCCCATGTTTGGAACAATCCTTCTGAATGGGCCATGCGCCATCTCTATCTTGCGCATTTCGCGTTGACTGATGAAGACGCCGATCAATTTCGGGTTGCCGAAAAAATGAGTCGGGCTGGCATTCATAAAGCCGGAGCCCAGTCCGATGTTTTGGATGTTTGGATCGACCAGTGGCATGTCAAGGCGGTGAGCCCTGATCATCGACGATTTCATCTTCAGGCTGAGGCCGAGGACTTTTCTATTGATTTTACGGTTGAATCACAGAAGCCTCCGGTCATGCATGGGGCTCATGGGGTTAGTGCCAAGGGCCAGGAACCTGGGCAGGCTTCGCATTACTATTCCCTGACACGTCTTCGTACCACAGGGTCCGTCCGGGTAGGTAGGACGACCATGGCGGTTAACGGGATGAGTTGGATGGATCATGAATTTGGTTCAGGAGAGTTGGCCGATCATCTGGTCGGTTGGGATTGGTTTAGCCTCCAACTCGATAATGATCATGAAATCATGGCGTATGGTCTTCGTCGAGTTGACGGAACATTTGATCCGGCCTCGAGTGGAACGTTTGTGTTGCCCGATGGCACTTCAAGGGCTTTGGCTCTCTCTGATTTCCAGATCTCCGTTGATCGCCATTGGATGAGTCCTCTGAGCGGGGCTCGCTACCCACATCATTGGACCCTTGTTCTTCCAAGTGAAGGCATTAAACTTTCGTTATCTCCACGTATGGCGAACCAAGAACTTGTCACAACACGCAGTACGAACGTGACATATTGGGAAGGGGCCATTGATGTCACGGGACAATGGAAAGGACAGGATATTCAGGGCCAAGGCTACGTGGAATTGACGGGCTATGCTAAGCCGTATGACGTGAAGGGTGAGGCGTTAGGCGTAAGGAGCAAAAAGTGAGAAGCCAAACTAAAACGCTAAAACATCGGCCACTAGGGGTCAGACGGTCCAGGGATATGACTCTTTACCCTTCACGCCTCACGCTTTACGATTCTTCATTTCCCACCTTTCTCTTGTTGGCGGCTGTTGCGCTGCTGGCATTTGTCGGATGCGGGCAGCGGAGTGACACGGTTGTGTCGATTGCCCTTCATCCGACCAAGTCCAACATCATTTATCTGGCCACTGATGAGGCGGTCTATAAATCTAGTGATACCGGCGAGACATGGACGCGGTTTGAGGGGGAATTGACGAGGACTCGAGTGATCAGTTTAGCCATTGATCCGACATTGTCGGCGACGGTGTTTGCTGGAACGATGGGCGACGGGACCTATAAAAGTCCGGATGGTGGGAGAACCTGGCATCAATTTAATGCCGGCATTCAGAAAGGGACCATTTCCGCCATTGTCAATCAAATCGTCTTTAATCCTCGGGGCACGGAGATGGTCTATGCCGCGACGACGGTTGGTGTGTTTCGTAGTATGAATGGTGGCCGTAATTGGGTGGAACGGATGAATGGGATGAATGAGGTGAATTTTGTGGTGTCCTTGGCCATCGATCCTCAACGTCCCAATGTGATCTATGCCGGAACGACTGGGGGGGTGTACCGGACCATCAATGGAGCCGAGAGTTGGGAAAAGAAATCGGGAGGGATGGTCGCGGCCGATGCCAAAATGGCCTCAATGGCCTTGGGGGTGAATGGCTTGGCGGTCGATCCTACTAATAGTGATGTGGTGTATGCTGGAACCACTAA
>JAOUQB010000017.1 GCA_029879555.1 Nitrospirota bacterium
ACAGGTGCTTTTGGAGGGGAGGGAGGCGTCAGTTTAGGCCCTAGGACTATTTTTTCAGGATTGAGTCGATATCCTGCTGGGCGAGATCGGGTGGTCTTCATGAAAAGACTTCTTCCTTGAAGAAGACACTCACTTTGAAGAGGATGAGGCCACTCACACTAACAGGTCACAAAAGTGGCGGCGTCTTCTACGTTGAGAGGGATGCGGCATGTTCCTTTAACGGGGAATATACGTTTGCAAAGCTTTCAATAATGGTTTCAAGTTGTTTTGGCGTATGGGCGGCGCTGACGCTGCAACGCAAGAGACTTTCGCCATTCGGGGTTGCGGGAGGGATCATCAGATTCACATAAATGCCTTGCTCTAATAATCCTTGCCACATGGCCAAGGCCTGTTCTTTAGACGGGATCATAGCCGCAATGATGGGGCCTACCTCGGCACCTAATGTATACCCTATTTTGGTTAAGCCAGCATAGAGTTGTTGCGAATTTTCCCATAACTGTTGCCTGAGTTGTGGTGTCTCACGAATAATTCGGAGGGCGACTTTGGTTGAGGCAATAACTGAAGGGCAAGGGGAGGCGGTAAAAATATAGGGGCGGCTGGTATATCGGATCAATTCAAATTCGGGATGAATGCTGATACCAAATCCACCTGTCGACCCCAAACTTTTACTAAATGTACCGACAATGCAATCAACGTCTTGCTCGACTCCATCTTCCTCGGCTAGTCCGCGTCCTCGTTCCCCAAGCACACCGAGCGAATGAGCTTCATCGACCACCAATGTGGCCCCATATTTCTTTTTTACCTCAACAATGTCTTTGAGTGGGGCTCGATCGCCCAGCATACTATAAATACCTTCGACAATGATGAGGGTTCGACGACTTCGATCACCCAATCGGCGTAGTTTTTTGTCCAAATCCGTGACATCATTGTGTTTGAATCGTAAGACTTCTGCGCCCCCCAGGCGACAACCGTCGTAAATACTGGCGTGCGAATCTCCATCCATCAAAATGGTATCGCCAGGTCCAGCCAAGGCAGAGAGGACTCCTAAATTCGCTTGGTAGCCAGTGGAAAAAACCACGGCAAATGGGACGCCGTAAAAATCTGCGATGGCTCGCTCAAGATCCCCGTGGCTTGAAAATGATCCATTCGCCATTCGTGAGCCAGTGGTACCTGTGCCTTCCCGAGCAAGCGCTTCTTGGCTCGCTTGAATACAGTCAGGGTGAAACGTGAGGCCCAGGTAATTGTTGGTCCCGACGAGAATAGTCGGGTGTCCATTGATGACTGCTTCGGTCGGCGAAAGAATTTTTTCGATGGTGAGGTGAAAGGGATTGATTCCATTGGCCAATAAATCTTCACGAGCCTGTTGGATGGGACGAAATTTTTCAAATAACGACATGGTTACCCTTTCAACAAGGTCTCGATTTCCTGGCCAAGGTCTTTCACGGTACGGATATTGGGCAAATTGTTTAAGGGAATGGAAATATCAAACTGGTCCTCAATTTTGAGCAACACCTGCATGACTTGAAGAGAATCGAGTCCAAGTTCAGAGACGAGATCGGTGGTTTCCTTCAGCCCGCCTACTTTTTTGGCATAGGGCTTCAGAGTTTCCAGGAGTTGCGGCAAAATGTCAGTATAGGTCGTCATGTTTGCAATCGTGGAGACGTATTTATAGGGTTTCCGTTGGAATGAACTGGGCGGACTTTAGATCCTATTCGATAGGTTGAGACTATCCGATGCAAAGAGATGACGCAAGCCTTCTTCTAAAGGAATCTGGGGGGTCCACCTCAGTTCTTGCCTAGCTTTCAGTGAATCTGAAACCCAATTTTGATGCCGTAATTCAGTGACTTTACCAGTGCTGAAGAGGGGCGAATAGCCAAAGCCACGAGCCATGATTTCATTACTCTTCCCGATCAGCCATAAGAATTTCAGTGGAATGGGCAGACGAATTTTCATGTCAGGGTTTATCAAGCGAAAAACTGATTCCCACGAATAGCCCCCAGGAGTCCCATCGTCCACCTCATACACAGACGAATTTGGACAATGTTCCTCAAGGCAGGATACAACGAGGTCAGCTAGATCCTGGACATGAAGAAGGGAAAATCTTCCCTCTTGGGGACCAAGTTGGAGACCAATCCCCTGCTTAGCTAACTTAAAAAGTGGCAAAAGCGCTGTATCCAAAGGGCCATAGACAGCTGGAGGGCGAAGAATAATCCATGGCAATGATTCTGCCTGCTGGCGGATTACGCGTTCTCCCTCATGTTTGCTCCAGGCATAGGGTGAGAGCGAGGGTTCTCGGGCTGCAAGTGAGGAGAGATGGACGAATCGTGGGGGGCTGGGTTGAGAAAGACAGACGGTGAGAAGTTGAGAGACTCCTTGGACGTTGGTCGGGACAAAATCTTCTCTTCGGGAACCGCGAATGGCCCCTGCACAATGAATAATGCCTGTACATCCTTCTAGGAGCCTATTGAGACTCTCTGTATTTTCAAGGCTTCCATGAATCAGCGAAATATCAGGATGGTGAAGGCCTGGAATGTCTTTTGAGGTTCGAACCAATGCTCGGACCTTCATCCCTGCTTGGCAGAGCCGCTGGGCAATGGTTTGTCCTATAAAACCTGAGGCTCCAGTAAGCGCAACCTTGCGTGACATAAGAAACGGGAAGGAGGTGAGATCCTGATCCGGCGGATCGAGTCTGACCGGTTACACCGAAAGAGATACTGTCGGCGCTAAGGTTTCCCACTTCACGCGCTTGAGGAAGTCGGCTTTGGCGCGTGAGCGTGATAGTTTTCCCGATGAAGTTCGTGGCAGGGTTCTGGGTGGAATGAGCTCAATATAGCAGGGAATGGAGAGTTCCTTTTGAATTCGTGTCCCTAAACGACCAATCAGGTCTTCTCGCTTTTGCGAATTGGTTTCGCGGCATTGGATGACCATAATGGCCACTTCATCCCCATCAGGACCGCAGACGGAAAAGGCGGAAGAGTCACTGGGTCGCACTTCTGGTTGCTGTTCCGCGAGATACTCTAAATCCTGAGGCCAAATATTGCGACCATTGATGATAATCATATCTTTGGATCGCCCAATAATGACCAGATTTCCCTTTATCCAATACCCAATGTCTCCTGTATTGAGCCATCCATCTTCAGAAAGAACCTCTTGCGTTAAGATAGAGTCATTAAAGTATCCCGCCATAATGCTCGCGCCGCGAACAAAGATGGTTCCACTTTGCCGATCATCAAGGGCCATCCCTTGGTCATTACGTATTTCCACTTCATAGCCAGGAAGCGGCATCCCACAGTTGACAAATTTGCTCATGCGGGTATTGCCGTCTGCAGGGAAATTTTCCTTGAAGGGGCTGGCGGTTCTGTTATTGGAAAGGGCATCCGCATCGACCAGGTCCACTTCAATGCCAGAATGGAGAGGGGCGAAGCTGATAGCCAATGAGCATTCAGCCATGCCATAGCATGCCAAAAAAGCCTTCGAGTTAAATCCCGAAGGACTGAGGGCCTTGGCAAAGCGTCCCAAACTGTCCGCCCGAACCGTTTCCGCTCCCACCCCCGCAATCCGCCACGCCCGCAGGTCGTAGGCTTCATTTGAGGAGTCTTCACGTAAGCGGCGAACGCAGAGCTCATACCCAAAGGATGGGCTAAACGAAATTGTTGCACGACTATGAGTCATCAGCTTGAGCCATTGGCGGGGGCGCATGGCGAAATCTCTTGTGCTGAGATAATCTACCGAAAGTTGTGAGGCCATAGGACCAAGGACAAACCCCACTAAACCCATATCATGATAAAAGGGCAGCCAAGAAACGCATCGATCTCCTGATTGCACTTGCAGCCCATGTTGGATAATGCCGGCCAAATTGGTCATAACCGCAGACTGGGTGACTTCAACGCCCCTTGGCCATCGAGTACTGCCCGAGGTGTATTGAATATAAGCCAGTTCATGGCGGGTTAGGGGCTGTATGGGGTCCTGACTTTCCTTTAGCGAAGCAAAAGCTTCAGGCCCGCCAATGAGGCGAATTTTCAGGTCAGTGGCCGCCTCTTCTAAAAATGGCACAAAGCCTTCAGGGGCCATGGCAATCGAAGCCTGGCAATTTTCAAGCAATCGGCGCAATTGGCTTACATAGGCTTGATGACCTCCCAAATGAATCGAAATTGGGAGGGGCACAGGTATCAGGCCGGCATATTGGCAGGCGAAGAAAAACCGAAGGAAATCAGGCGTGGTGTCTGCAACTAAAGCCACCCTGGATCCACGAGTTAATTCAAGGCTATTCAGTCTTTTGGCTAAATTCTTAGATTGGGTTTGTAGCTCGACATAGGAGAGAACATGGGTTAAATGGCCTCGCCCTGAATAAAAGTTGGTTCCTGTTTTTCCAGAAGCCGCATAATCCAGAGCCTCAGAGAGGGTCGAAAAATCACCTGGACGAAGTGGAAGTGCGGGATCTGTCGGAGTGGCAATCATGTTTGAATTCGGTGTGCTTAAAAGAGTCATAAACCTCGTACCCACGCGTCATGGCATTAAAAGTCAATAATGATATAGCAAAGGTTATGCCAAAAAAATATCTGAAATTGTTCTAGAAAATATAAGCCTACAATGTCTTGGGCCTGTGAATAATGAAAAATGTGTCTCAAAAAAAACACAAGATGAGTCTAATAGGCAACAAAAAATATAAGAAAAACAGATGGTTCAGGCTCATACGCGATCAATTACGCTGACCAAAGTTTTTGAAGATGGGACAATATTTCGTGTCTGACTTTTGGGGGTATTTCATTAGGGTTTTTCAGGATCGGCGGACCTGGCCATCCTTGGTCAAGAAATTGCTGTTGAGCAAATGTACGAGGGGTGTCATATCGGGGAAAGACATGAAAATGTACCTCAGGATCGACCATCATGAGCATGAGATAATTGATCTTGTTGTAGGCAAATGCACGTGAGAGGCTCGTCTCCATCTCACGAAGTACGTTTGGTAGTTCCCCAAATGCTTCAGAGCTAATCCTGGAGAAGGCTGTGGCGTCCTCTCGACAAATTAATACCAAAGAGCCAAGAGTCACTTGTTGAGGACGTAACACCACAACCCAGTGGTGAAATTCTTTGACGCACGTGTCGGGGAACCCAAATTTTTGCATCGTGGCGTTCATAGAAATGGTTTTATACCCAAATCGGCGTTATGGTGTCTATGAGCTAAATAATTTCAGATTTCGTTTGTATTTCATGCCTCTGACTCTACCCAACGTGTTGTTCAAATTATAGCCGGGGACCTTTATCGGAATCTTGTTGCAATGTGATCATTTGGTAAGGTTTATTACCATGTTTGGGAGATTGCACATTAGGCCTCTAGTTTGGTTTGGATGGTTGATGCGTAATTTGCTCATTGTTGTGCGTTCTTCAATAGGTTTCTATAATCGCCCAACGCAACCTACAAAGATCGGGGGGGTGTTCTTCATTGAAGCCCTTCAAATAAGGACTGAAAGAATGGTGTCTCACGCATGTTAACGAAGCAGTGGTATCGAGAAAAATACCATCTTGACCGCATGGTGTTTCGAGATTTGATGTGGGCGTACGTGTCGTATCCCAGCATTCAGGTTTATGCCATATTATTGGTGAGTAGCATAGTTATGGCCTTGGTGATTTATCCCAATGCCTCCGTTTCTCCTATTCGTTTAATGGGCAGTATTTTTGCGACATTGCTGGCGTATCCATTTGTGGAATATACGGTCCATCGATTTATTCTTCATGGACGATATTTGTATCGTTCTCCCTGGACGGCGGCGCTGTGGAAGCGGATTCATTACGACCACCATCAAGACCCCAATGACTTACGTGTCCTGTTTGGATCAGTCTCAACGACCCTCCCCACCATTGTGGTGGCCACATTCCCAATCGGGATGAGTCTGGCGGGCTGGGCAGGGGTTCCGCTGTCTTTTGCGACGGGTTTGGCCTGTTTCATGGTGTACGAATTATGTCATTGCATGCAGCATCTTCGTGTGAATCCCAAGAATCAATTTTTACGAAAAATTAAGCGGCATCATTTATTGCATCATTTCCACAATGAACAAGGGAATTTTGGGATCACCAGTCTGCTGTGTGACCGCCTATTTGGGAGTTTGTATTCCAGTTCAGAAAAAATTCCTGTCAGTCCCACCGTCTCAAATTTGGGCTACCAGGAAGAGGAGCGGGTGCGGTATCCCTGGGTTGCGCAATTATCTGAACACAAGTTGTAGCCATTCATGGTTGTTGATTCCTGCCCTCATTTTTCTTTGATTTCAGTCATGCCGTTCCCCATGAGTTATTCCCAGGCAAGGTTTTTCTGGGGACAGGCATTTTGATTCGGATTGAGCCGGTCAAAACCCGGGTTGGCCTCAAACAGTTCGTTCAATTTCCCGCCCACGTCTATCGGACGGATTCCGCCTGGGTGCCGCCTCTTGAGTTAGAGCGCCTTCATTTTTTTTCGTCAAAGAACCCGTATTTCGAGCATGCTCGCTGGCAGGGTTGGATCGCGTATCGTGGGGCCGAACCGGTTGGACGGATCAGTGCACAAATTGATGAATTGCATCTTGCGCGGTATACGCCTCGAACAGGATTTTTTGGATCGCTCGAAGCGGAAGATTCGGTAGATGTTTTTCAAGCGCTGTTCAAAACAGCGGAAGCGTGGCTCCGAGCGGAAGGGATGGTGACCGCACAGGGGCCGTTCAATTTATCGATCAATCAAGAATGTGGGTTGCTGGTCGAGGGGTATGACAATCCCCCAATGGTGATGATGGGGCATGCTCGACCGTATTATCCCCAGCACATTGAAGCTAACGGATATCGTAAGGCCCAGGATATGCTGGCGTATCGGCTCGGGATTCATTTTCCACTTCCTTCGGGCGTGACGCGGTTTTTGCAGAAAGCCAAGGATTCCGTGCGGATTCGTCCGTTACGCAGAAAACATTTGCGGGAAGAATTGGAAATTATTAAGGAAATTTATGAAGAGGCGTGGTCGGAGAATTGGGGATTTTTGCCGTTCACCGAAGCCGAATTTGCAGAACTTGGTCAGCACATGAAGTTGTTAGTTGAGGACGATTTTGTGCAAATTGCAGAAATTGATGGGACGCCTTGTGCGATGCTTGTGGCCTTTCCCAACTTGCATGAAGTCATTCATGATCTTGGCGGGCGTCTCTGGCCTTGGGGGTGGCTCAAAATTCTGTGGGGGTTGAAGGTGTCGTATCCCAAAACGGGGCGTGTCGTCCTTATGGGGGTTCGGCAGCGTTTTCAATCCAGTCCGATGGGAGCCGTGATGGCATATGGAATGATTGAAGCGGTGAGACAGGCAGGCTTGCGAAAACATATTGAACAGGTTGAACTCTCTTGGATTCTGGAAGACAACAAGCGGATGCGACATGTTCTTGAATCATTGGGAGCCGAGCCTTATAAAACCTACCGACTCTATGAGAAATCACTCAATTGATTTCTGCCAACACCCATGGATGACAGTATGCCGGATACTGAACCACGTCCAGTTACTGCGTTGGTCTTAGCTGGTGCGCGACCAGGTCGCGACGCCGTCGCTGAGGCGGCTGGTGTGCCAATAAAAGTATTGGCCATGGTGGGAGGAACGCCCATGGTGGCCAGTGTTTTGAGGATTCTCGAATCCTCATCCTTAGTGGCGAAACGCGTTTTGTGTGGACCTTCCTGGAAGGTTATCCAAGAGCAGGCCTTTTTACAGGAACTCGTAGAAAAGAAAGAAATTGGGTGGCTCCCTCCACAACAAGGTCCAAGCTTGAGCGTGAAAGGGTTTTTGGAACAATTTCCAGAGGATCTGCCTCTTCTGGTGACGACCGCTGATCATGCGTTGTTGACGGTGGAGATGGTGGACTATTTTCTCAGAGAGGCTGGACGAGCACAGGTTGATGTTGCTGTTGCGTTGGTCCCCTATACCGTGGTGGCAGAGGCCTATCCTCAATCCAAGCGTACGGTGATCGGGTTTCGAGGTGGAGGGTATTGTGGGTGCAATTTATTTCTTCTTGGGAGTCCAAAAGCCCAGCGATTGGTAGAATTTTGGACACAGGTTGAGCGTGAGCGTAAGCGCCCGCTTCGATTGATTCGTCGCCTCGGATGGGTCATGCTTCTTCGCTATATTTTGGGTTGGCTGTCGCTGTCTGATGCGCTGCTCGAACTGAGTCAACGCATGGGGATCTCCATTCAAGCCATCATGTTGCCGTTCCCTGAGGCGGCCATTGATGTCGATACGCCTGAAGACCTGGTTTTAGTGAAAGAGATTATTGAGAAACGAGAAATGACCCTGGAGAAGGGGAAGGTCGCAGGATCCTAAGTCTTAGATATCGGAGGGGATTCGTCACTGAATGAAAGAAAGAATAGCGAGAAAATGAGTGGACACTACGGTTTTGGGATATGCGGTTTGAGTCGTGTCTCAGCATAGTGGAGGTCTTCGGGGTTGTCGATCTCTGCCCAGGTTAATCCGTTAATCGATACTGTGGAGACATGGCCTTGTGTGGCAAGTTCGTCGATGAGAGATAAGTACCATTGTTTGAGGGATTCGGGTTGTCGAATACGCTGTTCGATGGTTGAACAAAACATTCGAGGGCCTTCGTCTTGGAAACGAATCATGCCAATGGATTCACCGTTGACTTTTTCGAGTGCTAATTTTTTTCCAATCCTGAGAAGTTGGGTGCCTCGCACAATCACCTTCATGTCATCCGCATCATACTGCGGTTTTTCATCGGTCACGAGGGTGATGGGGGCCGCTGGGGCTTGTAATACACGTTTAAGAATGGCTGTTTCAAACACGGTATCGCCATTGAGCAAGATGAAATCTTCCGTCATTTCATTTCTCGCTGTCCAACAACTGATAAGATTATCCGCCAATGCATAAAAGGGATTGTACAACGTGTGAATGGCATGACGGCTGCTATGGGTGGCTAAGACCTGTTCCACGGTGGATGCCTCAAAGCCGACCACCACATGAATGGGGCGAATTCCTAACTTGATCAATTCATCGATTTGCCATTCCAAGATAGAGCGTCCATGGAGCGGAATGGTGCATTTAGGGCGGTCTTGAGTGAGCGGGAGTAACCGTTTGCCCTGTCCCGCACTGAGGATGATGGCTTTCATGAAAAGATTAGTACCATCGGGTTTGGCAAATGTAAAGATGTTTCAGGAATCGGTGCAATGTTAGATCGCTATCTCATTCGGGAAGTGCTTAAGCCTTCGATGTTGGTGTGCGGGCTGTTTATCGTCCTCTTTGCCGGATACAGTTGGATCGTCTTTTTAGCCCAAGCGGTGGATGCCCTTCTTTCCACCAGCATGCTCTTGAAATTAATTGTGTTAAAGGTTGCCATTGCGCTAGAGGTCTTACTCCCTGTCTCGTTGTACTTTGGAGTGATTCTTGGTTTAGGGCGGTTGTATGCGGATTCGGAGATGAAGGCGTTGTTGGCGGCTGGAGTGAGTCCTTATCGTGTGATGGGAGCGATTTTCCTACTGTCCGCCTGTGTGGCGATACTCGTCGGTGTCTTTTCATTGTATCTTCGCCCATTGGCCTATCAAGAGAGCTACCGTGTCAAAGCTCAAGCCGAAGCTGGATTGGGAATCAGTCATTTGGAGCCAGGACATTTTTATGATCGACGGGATGGTTCCCTGGTCCTTTTTGCTGAAGAAGTCGATCAACCGCAGCGCGAGTTAAAGCGGGTATTTGTGCAAAGTGAAAAAGGGGAAAAGTTGCGAATCATTTCTGCCAAAAAAGCTGGTGAACAATTTCATCCTGAAAGCGGGATGGCGATTCCGGTGGTTTTTGATGGGTTCGAATACAAATTCACGCGAAATGGCCGTATGACCCATATGTCGCATTTTGAAAAATTATTCATTTATCCTGAAGAAGCCATTCAAGATTACCGACGGAAGGCCGTTCCAACCCTCGAGTTGGTGGAATCTGAAACGAAGCAGTATATTGCCGAATTTCAGTGGCGTTGTACAGCGCCCTTCTCGACTATTCTCTTGGGCTTGTTAGGTATTCCGTTGAGTCGATCATCCCCAAGAAAAGGCAAATATGCCAAAATATTCACCGCGACGATCCTCTTTGCGCTGTACTATTTTGTTGGATTGATGGTCAAAGCTTTGGTCGAGCAAGGAACGCTGCCGATTTTTCCCGGTCTGTGGTGGATAGTCATTGGATTAGGGATACTCGTGAGTGCTTTAGCCCTGATCCCTAAATTTTCATCGCGTCAACTTTTAGGCGCATGAACGCTCAAGCTCAAGTCAAACACTCCATGGGCGTGGGCAGGTTTTGGTTTCCCGCCCAGAGAGACTTTTCTTAAAAGCCCAACTTGCCTGATCGTTTCACGATGTCTATTCCTATTCTTTATCGGTACCTCTGGGGAAGTGTTATCAGAGGGTATTTGCCGGTCATCGCTATCCTGTTAGCCCTATTTAGTTTATTTGCGTTTGTTGAAGAGGTCGACGAAGTGGGCAATGGACGTTATACCTTTTGGGCGGCAGGGGAATACGTTCTCCTGACCCTGCCAGAACGGTTTGTGGTGTTATCACCGTTTATCGCGTTACTGGGTAGCATTATGGCCTTGGGGGGGTTGGCGAATGGTCGGGAGCTTTTGGCGATGCAGGCTGCAGGTTTCTCTCATTACCAAATAGCTTGGGCCGTCATGCAAGTGGGAATCGTCTTTATGGTGACGGTGGCCTGCTTGGAAGAATATGTCACCCCCGTTTTGGATCAGAATGCGCATATTTCACGGTCCTTAGCGCTGTCCAACTCCCATGTCTATCAGGGGAAACAAGGGCTATGGTTTCAAGAAGGCAACCGCTATATTCGGATTAAAACGTTGAAGTATGGTGAAATTCCTCAAAAAATAGATATTTTTGAATTCAATGCCAATGGCGAAATGACAGCGTACCTGTATGTGGAAGAAGCCGACGTTCAGAATCCTGGTACGTGGGTGTTGAAAAATATTCAGAAGAAAGTCATTGATGGTTTTCGTGTCACTGAAGAGGTGGTACCGAGTCTCGTGTGGGATTCCCCTTTGAATCGAGAAGAAATGCGACTATTAACCCTTCCGGCTTCCTCTCTCGCCCCATCGGATCTTTTTCGTTATATTGAAATCCTTCAACGGAAAAAACAGAATGTTCTGAGATATGAGTTGGCCTTTTGGGAAAAAATATTTATGCCGTTAAAGACGGGATTGATGATTCTGCTGGCGTTGCCGTTTGCCTTTGGCCCCTTGAGAAGTAGCTCAGCGGGCAAGCGAATTATGCTAGGGGGGTTGGTTGGGATTGGCTATTATCTGACAACAGAAATATTGGAAAATTTAGGGATCTTATTAGGCGCCTCAGCCTTCCTCACCACCATCATCCCCTTTCTCGGCATTGTTCTGGCTACGGCCATTCTATGGTGGGTGTACTTTTCATGATGGAGAAAACCTAGATGTACCATTACTTTATAAAGGGACGATCATTCGGATGAAGCGCATGTATTGGTCTCTATGTCGGGAGTCGGACATTCGATTGTGGGGGTTGACCTCTCGCGAACGGTTGGAGCGAATGCTGAATCGGATTGGCCCTCATGCGGGGTGGGCTGATGTTCAAAATGTGCCTGCCGGAAGTTCCGTCCTCATCACCCGTGGAGATTTTATTTTCGATGAGCGGGTGTTACGCAGTTTAACGAAGGAAGAGAACGTGATTTTAGAGATGGGTCAAGGCCAAGCCCTTGTCCCTGTTGCCGCGCATGTGGAGGCCTCCGTGGCTCCGGCAGTTATGCAAAGTATGGAAGCGGGGCAGTTTGCCGAAATTCCCAATCTAAGAAGAGTGACATTAGAAGATCTGTCCGGCTCCTTTTCGAATGAATTGCGAAAGGCCGATCATCCCTACGTGTTGCCCATACGTGAAGACAATCGAGTCGCCTTGGAACAACATTTGTTTTCAGGATCGTATAAAGGGGTGACGGATTTCATCACCAAATTCTGGTGGCCGGCACCGGCACAACGGGTCACTCGCTGGTGTACCTTATCAGGGATTTCCCCTAACCAGGTGACAACGCTGAGTTTGGCTCTGGTGATTCTGGCGGGAATTCTTTTTTGTTACGGGCATTTTGCTCTTGGTCTGGCTTTGGGGTGGGTCATGACTTTTCTCGATACGGTAGATGGAAAATTGGCCAGAGTCACGGTCACATCCACGAAATTGGGGAATGTTTTTGACCATGGCATTGATCTGATTCACCCACCGCTCTGGTACCTGGCGTGGGGAGTGGGCCTCCTTTCCTTTGCTCCATTGGTGTTGGAGGTGACCTTGGTGACCACCTGTTGGGTGATCGTGATCGGGTATATTTTTGGCCGAATCGTTGAGGGCATATTTCAGTGGTGGTTGGGAGGATTTGTCATTTTTTGTTGGAAGCCGTTTGACTCCTATTTTCGACTCATTACCGCACGGCGAAACCCGAATATGATTTTTCTTACGGGCAGTGTTCTGATTGGGCGACCAGATCTTGGTTTAGAAGCGGTGGCCATCTGGACTGTTGTTTCTACATTGATTTTGTTAGGAAGGCTAGCCATGGCTGGGCTGGAAAAGAGCACGACAGGGTCACTCACCTCCTGGTTGGCTGAGATTGACCCAGTGAATGGGCGAGATGCTTTGGCTGTGCGATTGTTTACCAATCCTCCGGCCACCATTAAGTAAAAAGGGAGAAGTGGAAAGTAAGGAGTAACGAGTAAGAAAGCAGAAAAGTCTTTCTGTTTCTGCCTCTGTGGCTTCTCGCTTATTTTGAGGCGCTTCTCATTTCTTTTTCTTTTGCTACTCACTCCTCACTTTTCACTTCTTACTTCTTTTCAGATGCGTGTCGGACTTCTCCATAATCCGCTAAGTGGACGGAATAGACGCAATCCCGCTCTTATTCGGGACATCCTGGTTGGGTATCCAGAAGTTCTCTGCGCTGAGGTCAACACGCCTGCCGATATTCTCGAAGCCCTCAAGGGCTTTGCCCAACGGGACATTGATTGTGTGGCGATCACAGGCGGTGATGGGACCATTCAGGCGGCGATGGGAGCCTTGTTTAATCATCGTCCGTTTTCCACTATGCCTTCGCTCGCGCTCCTGCCGGCAGGAACAGCCAATTTGATGGCTGGCGATGTGGGCTTAGGACGGTTCGAGGAGAAAACGCTGGATCAGTTTTTCACCCAAGCCCGAACAGGGCACGCCAAACTCCTGTTTGAATCACGCCCGATTCTTCGTGTCTGTTTTCCGGAGGAACGAGCGCCGCTTCTTGGAATGTTTTTCGGGGCAGGTGCCATTTACCATGGCACGAAAATGGGTCTGGAAACCAAGCAGTCGATCGGGCGTTTAGGGGAATGGGGTGCCGGGCTCATTATGCTAAAATTCTTAGTAGCGTTGGCCACGGGTTCTCGAAAGGGATTGAATCCGATCTCCGTACGTGTGACTGCGGGAGAGGCGGATCCTCAGGAACAGGAATATTTAGTGGTGATGGTGACCACGTTAGATCGCTTATTCTTAGGCATGAAGCCGTTTTGGAGTACGAATTCAGGGCCTTTACGTTTTACCAGCTTGCGTGTCCCCTATCGCCATTTATGGCGTGTGTTGCCAGCGGTGCTTCGTGGAGCATCGCATCCCTTGGCGACAAAAGACCATGGGTATGTGAGTGACAACCTCTCGGAAATACGCTTGAGTTTTGACAGCGGTTTTGTCTTAGATGGAGAAGTCTATACCTCCTCTAAACCTCAAGAACCACTGGTCCTCGATTCCCCAGGGCAGCTGTCTTTTGTGCGATTACCAGCTGAATAATCATGCCTCTTTCCCAGGAAATGTTGAGGATCGTCGGTCAGCCAAGTCGTCAACCTATTCTTCTTCCATTCAGGCTGTAGGACAATTTCTCGCCAACAAATATGGTCAGGCCGTTCAGGGCATCCTCCTCTATGGCTCCTGCTTACGGGCGGGCACCGATCAAGATGGATTGGTGGATTGTTATGTGTTGGTGGATCGGTATTTCGCCGTGTATCCGTCAACGTGGCTGGCGCGTGTGAACCACTGGCTCCCCCCCAATGTGTTTTATGGAGAAGTTCCCGTCGACGGACGCACCGTGCGGATGAAATATGCGGTCTTGTCGTTAGAGGATTTTGAGCGAAGTGTCACACCCAAGTGGTTTCATTCCTATTTTTGGGGCCGGTTCGCACAACCGACGGCCGTGATGGCCTGTCCGAGCCAAGCGATGACACAACGGATTATCGAAGGCTTGGGGAACGCGGTGGTCACCTTTTTGGGAAATGTGGTTCCCCAGATGCCGCCGAAATTTTCTGCAAAAGATGTCTGGAGTGTTGGCTTGGGACTTAGCTATGGCGCGGAATTACGTGCTGAATCGAAAGGGCGCGTCTCAACCTTGTGGGACAGTAATCAAGCCTATTATGAACAAGCTGCCCATGCCGCGGTTTCGGCGCATTTTCCCAAAGTGCAGGTCATTCAAAAAAATGGCATCACTTGGTATGAGATGGAACCTTCGAGATGGAGTGCCACCAGAAATCGAATGGCTTGGGCTGTTCGAAAAATTCAGGGAAAGTTCTTGTCGATTTTGCGCCTGATGAAGGCGGCGTTTACATTCAGCGGGGGCGCCGATTATCTCATTTGGAAAATTGAGCGGCATTCCGGGGTAAAAGTAGAGTTGACTCCCGCCCAACGGAAGCATCCCATTTGGGCTGGCCTCACCACATTCTGGCGTCTCTATCGCCAAGGGGCCTTCCGATAAATGTCGGGTCTCGGCCCGACAACCGAGTGACTTTTGATTCGGCAAAAGTCACCAAAACCATTGACGCCCAGTCCGGCCAGATTGGAAAAAATGAACGGAAGGAGGGGGGCAGCCCAACTCGTGGAGCTCGTCCTGAGGCTTCTCGAAGGGCTCAGGCAAGGCCCGCCGAATGATAGGAGCGTTCATCCCCAAAGCCGGACAATAGGCGTCGGACGCAGGGGAGGGTTGAAGTGCTCAATCTTCAAGCAGAGGAGCCTGCGAGTTGGACAAACTAATGGACAAATGAAATAACAAAAAATACTTAACATGTAACATTTCGCCTAGGGGAACTATGATATTTTTGGCCATTCTTGAAAGCATAGGGATATTCTAAGGTATTGATTTGAACAGAATTTCCTTCTGCCAACAACTTGAGATTTCTCGAAAATGTAACCGAATGGCCCATTCTTCTTGAATGGTTTTGTGGCAAGTGCCTGACTCTAGCTCTTCTTTTTCTTGTGGTATCCAGTAGGAGCATGCTTCTTTCCGAGGTCAGGCCCAGCATTCACCAGCCTGCCGCGAGAATGGTGCCTTTCTTACCTCATGTTCCGTCCTACTCGATAGCCACCATCATGTATGCCCGCGATAGGCCGGCTCGCCGGCAAGAGCGATTCGGCGGCATGCTCAGTTCCTACTATCACAAACCGACTCAAGCGCACTTGCTAGATTTTTCGCACCATACTTCGTAGGATGAACTATGGCTGAACACTGTCTCGTTCCTCGGCGTCTAATCCGGCGTTTCCCCTTTCTGAAAAAAATTGCGTGGAAACTGGAAGCATGGCTATTAGCTGGAATTGTGCTGATATTAGGCGCATTACCTCTGCAGCTATCGGGCAGGCTTAGTGGCTGGCTTATCAAAAGTCTCGCTGGTTTCACTTCAAGAATGAGAACAACCCAAAAAAATTTGCGACTAGCCTTTCCCGATAAAACCGAACAAGAGATCCAGCAACTTAGCCGAGAAACCGTTCGCAGCCTGGGTCTCGCTCTTTCAGAATTGCTTCATATGCTTACAGTATGGGAACAGCGTGAGCAACGTCTTGAATTTTCCATTGCCCAAGAGAGCGAAGAAGTTTTGCTTGGTGATCAACCCATCGTTTTTGTGACGGCACACACTCAAGCCTGGCAATTCACTAATTTTTTGGCAGCCCAGTATAATTTGTGTGTCTCTATCATCTATGCACCGGAGTCCAATCCCTATTTCAGAGAATTCTTTCTCAAATTACGAAAAGCCTTCCCCGCACGCCTGGTATCCCGTGATGGCGGTATTCGAACACTAGCTCGCGAACTCAAGAATGGCCGTTCAATTGGGTTGGCCGTAGACACGCGGCTGGATGGTGCCGAGATGATCCCCCTCTTTGGTATTGAGACCCCCACTAATACCACGCCGGCTCGCCTTGCCTTGCGCTACCAATGCGCGTTGATCCCAGTTCATGTTGTGCGACTACCAGACTATCGTTACCGAATTTGTGCAGACAAACCAATACTCCCCGACAATCCTGCAGCATCTTCCACGGAACAGGCCATCAATATGACGTGTCAATTGAATAGGAAATTTGAACAGTGGATTAGAGAAGCCCCAGGACAATGGATATGCATGAAACGTCGCTGGCCTAAAGAGGCGTATTCTCAGAAATCAAAAAGCGTACAAACCTGAGAATGGCTATACACAAGACCCTCATCAGTCAATAAAGTCCACGAAGGCGGAGAAGATTATCTCATCTGGAACATTGAGCGGCATTCCGGGGTGAAAATTGAATTGACTCCTACACAACGGAAACATCCCATTTGGGCTGGCTTGACCACGTTTTGTCGTCTCTATCGCCAAGGGGCCTTCCGATAAATGTCGAGTCTCGGCCCGACAGCCGAGTGACTTTTGTTTTGGCAAAAGTCACCAAAGCCATTGACGCCCAGTCCGGCCAGATTGCTAGGAATGAACGCAAGGAAGGGGGAGGACCAACTCGCGGAGCTGGCCCCTGAGGATTCTCGAAGGGCTCAGACAAGGTCCGCCGAACGATAGGAGCGTTCATCCCAAAAGCCGAACAGCAGGCGTTGGGAATGGGAAAAAGCTTAGGGGGTGGAACCCGCGGGCTGTTGTGTCTGTTTCTTCTTCTGTCATTCTCGACATTTTTCATCGAGAATCCATCCTACAGCTCCATCAAGCGTTTGTTGGTAGTATCAGGTCTCGCCTCAGCGGCGATCTAGGGGCCTGGAATGTCCCAAAGACCGTCATGGCATTTGTTCTTCATTTCGCGGCTGAAGGAGCCAGGATGGGAGAAAGAGCTTGAATATTCTTCCAAGGGTATACCGTGATTTTTTCGCGCGTCTGGACGTGTTCTCCCCCATAAATGAGGGATGGGGTTGAGGCTTTCTTCCCGGCGAGGATGGAAAATTTTGTCAACCCTTCAAAAAAATCAGCAACCACCGTCTGCCCGGA
>JAOUQB010000186.1 GCA_029879555.1 Nitrospirota bacterium
ATTGATTCACCGATTGTGGGGTCATGCCCACATGCCCCATGACGGGAATGCCGAAACTCGTCATCGCTTCGACGCGATCCACTACTGAAAGGCCGCCCTCTAGCTTGACGGCGGCGGCGCCGGCTTGGAGAAAGCGCCCTGCGTTTCGCACCGCTTCCTTCACGCTGACCTGATAGGACAAAAATGGCATGTCACCAATCACTAAGGACCGTTGCGCGGCCTGAGCGACCATTCGGGTATGGTAGAGCATCTCCTCCATGGTGACAGAGAGCGTGTTGGGTTTTCCTTGCACGACCATGCCCAACGAATCCCCCACCAAAATCACATCCAAGCCGGCTTGCTCAACAATGTTGGTAAATAACGCATCATAGGCGGTCACGACGGTTATTTTTTTACCCTGGTTCTTCAGTTGCTGCAGTTGGGGAATGGTGAGATGGCTCATGGTTTATTCAGAAGATGATTACTGTTTGGCAAACCGTTTGGCGGATTCCAGCGTATTCTGAAGCAGCATGGCGATGGTCATCGGTCCCACGCCACCAGGAACAGGCGTGATCCAACTGGCTCGCTCCTTCACCCGTTCAAAATCCACATCTCCAACAAGCTTCCCATTCTCTAACCGATTGATGCCCACATCAATCACAACCGCTCCATCTTTGATCATGTCCGGCGTGACGAACAACGGCTTGCCAATGGCCGCGATGACAATATCAGCCTCCCGCACCACAGCAGGAAGATCCTTCGTGCGCGAATGACAGATCGTCACCGTCGCATGTCGATGGAGCAGCAACATGGCCACTGGTTTTCCCACAATATTGCTCCGGCCAATCACGACCGCACGTTTTCCCGCAATCTCCACACCGGTGGAATCAATCATGTGAATGACGCCCTTAGGTGTGCAGGGGACAAAGACCGGATCGCCTTCAACCAACCGTCCCACGTTCACTGGATGAAAGCCATCCGCATCTTTCTCTGGAGAGACGGCCTGTAAAATCGCCCGGCTTTCAATATGGGCAGGCAAAGGCAATTGGATCAGAATCCCATGGATCTTTGGATCTTCATTGAGCTGATGAATGAGGTTTAATAATGCTTCTTGTGTCGTTGAGGCCGGAAGGAGATGCTCTTGCGGATAGAGTCCGGCTTTTTCACAGGCAATTTTCTTATTTCGGACATACACCGCTGAGGCTGGATCTTCTCCGACTAACACTGCGGCCAGGCCAGGCTTCAGGCCGGTCTTTGCTTCAAGAATACCTACCTCCTGCGCGATGCCTTCTCGAAGACTCAGCGCCAGGGCTTTTCCATCAATAATTTGTGCAGACACGCTTGTTCCTTTGTGACAAGATTTTGATCATATTCCGAAATTCACGATATCAGGCACTCAAAAACTTCGTCAACGCAAAGCTGCCCTTCAGATTCCTTGACACCCTGAGAAACCCTCACTTACCATGCCCTGCACTAGCGATAGCACAACGCAGGTATCCCTGAGTCATCCACCTTCTCGTCAATTTTCACCCGTTTCGGCATCACCTGTATCATGTCTTAGCGAGGGAGGAGGGCGAGACCACGTTCAGGATGGATACCATGAATGATCTTTTACCAACCATGTTTCAGGGGAAAAGCATCCTGTCTTCAATCCCAATACGTCCCAGAGGAAATATGCTATGACCGAGGAGTCGCCGGAACGCGTATGCGCCAAACTCCTCGAGGACATGCGTAGCCTGCAACTATCCACCATCGGACCAAACGGCATCCCCCACTGCGGATATACGCCTTACTTGCACCGGGCACCTGGCAGCTTTTACATCTTTGTCAGTCAGCTGGCTGCGCATACTCGTCATCTCTTAGTTAACGGGACTGTCGCCATCATGATCATCGCCGATGAACAATCGACGTCACAAATTTTTGCCCGGGCGCGGGTCAGTTACCTCTGTGATGCTATTCGTCTCACACCCGATAGCCCCGATTACACCTCAGTGCTGGACAACTATCAGGAACGGCATGGCAAGATGGCCGGATTATTGCGCCAACTCCCGGACTTTATGCTGTTTCAACTGCAACCCAAGAGCGGGCAGTTTGTCATGGGGCTTGGCAAAGCGTACACACTCACTGGAGACGATTTGTCCATATTCGAACATACCCGCACAGGATAACCTGATAGAGTAGGTTCCTCGACCAACGCCAGAAAGAAAACGCTTATGTCTCTACCCTTCATACCTCTAATCAAGACAGATGCTCTTGACTCGGTCTCTTTCTTGTAATGGCTTCCCGCCCTACCATGACCTTCGCCATTATGGTCGTCACTGGGCTGTTGCTCTTGGGGACCGCCCCTTCTCCCGCGTACGAAATTGGCAACCTTCAATTCCCGCAAAACATCATCGCCGACGATGGCCAGGTCTATTTTATTGCCAACGCGAACGGCGATCCTGGCACGCGGGAGAACAAAGGATTTATCAGTAAGGCCGACCAAGAAGGAAAAATCACCGACCTGCATTTTATCCACGGCGGACAGAAATCCGTGACGCTTCATTCGCCCAAAGAGATGGCGATTATCGGGTCAACCCTCTATGTCGCGGACCTGGATGTCGTCCGCGGATTTGATAAGCAAGCAGGGCACCCCTTGCTCACAATACCCTTTGCCCAATTTCACGCAGAATCTCTGACCGGGCTCACGGCTGACTCTCATGGGCACTTATATGTTTCGGATGCTAACACCAACACCATTTTTCGGATCGATCCCTCACAGGACCATGCCATTACACAGTTTGCCCAAAATGCCAGCTTGTCGCATCCTCACGGGCTAGCCGTTCATCCCAGGAATGGCCACGTCGTCGGAGTCGGATGGGACGATGGGAAAGTGTTCGAAATCGATGAGAATGGCATCATTCATGAATTATTTGTGAGCACCTTTTTTTCTGGTGGATTTCATAATTTAGACGGTATTGATTTTGATCGCTATGGAATCATGTATGTGTCGGATTTGACGGCGGGGAAAGTCTGGCGCATTCGCCCAGACCTCAAAAAAGAAGCGATTGCGGAGTTTTTATTGTCTCCCTCGGGTATCGGCGTCGATCGAATTAATCATGTCATTCTCGTCCCCTACCTCTATGCCCAAGGGGCGGAAGTCAACGGTTTGGAGCGCCCCTCCAACGATAATCCGGTTAAGAAAAAACGAACCTTCGCTGATTATGGGCTAGATTTTTTTAAGAAAGCGACGCCAAATGAGTAAATGCGTGTATTGCCATCAACGAAAAGGCAAACGGTCCTGCCCGGCCTTAGATGGGATGATTTGCAGCCAATGTTGCGGCGAACATCGGATCACCACTATCGGCTGCCCCTCATCTTGCGTGTTTTTAGAGGTCAATGATGACTACCAACAAAAACGGGCGGGAGGACGATTTGAACTGGAACGACGAACGTTTTATCGAGAGCTGTTAGATTTTTCTGGCGAACGGGCCACCGAAATTTTTTATGTGTTTGAGGCCCTCGCCTTTCGATATTTCCAAGATCGTCGGGACGCGCAGGATGCCGATGTCTTGGAAGGCCTTCAAAGCCTCAGACGGAGTTTTAGTTTGATTCAAATCCCTGAAACCGGCATTCCCGCTTTCGGGGAAGAATTACGGAAGGAATTTAAAGTCTTTGGGGAACGCCAAGCATTGGAGCCCACCATGGTCACCGAAGTCTTGGATCGAGCTCAAACGTTTATCCAGGGATTTTCGGGAACAGGACTCCGGTCTCATCGATTTTTGCACGGCCTGTTAGGATATGTTCGAGAACGTCATCCTGACGTGGCCGAACAACTCGCCCGTCAAACCGGAGCTGGAGGACGCATTGTCATTCCGAGTGGATTTGATTATCAGCCAGAATCCTCATCCTCTTAACGCCTGTCCGAAACTACCCCTCCTGTTCGCCTAACGTCATCTCGGCCTATTTCATGACTTCAATCGTCATCTCAATCCGCTCGACCGGATTATCCCTCAAATCTCGTGGCTGTCCGACAATAGTATCAGCAACCTCAACCCCTTTGACCACTTCTCCAAAAACCGTATATTGGCCATCCAGGTGGGGTGCCTTATCGACCATGATAAAAAATTGAGAACCCGCACTATTGGGATCGGCCGTTCTCGCCGCAGAAAGAATCCCTTTTTCATGAACCACTTTATTGAACTCTGCAGGCACCGTGTAACCTGGTCCACCGGTTCCATACCGGCTGCGATTGGCTGGATCTTTGGTCAACGGATCGCCACCTTGAATCATGAACCCTGGAATGATGCGATGAAAAATCGTGCCGTTAAAAAATCCAGATTCGGCTAATTTCAAAAAACTTTCCACATGCTTGGGGGCTAAATCTGGGAAAAGCACAATCTCCATTTCCCCAAATTTGGTTTTCAACATGACGTGTGGCGCTGGTTTCGCCGTCGTGGCCTCTTCCGCCCAAGTTGCAGCTAACACCACGAGATTCATCATCGCCATGAGCCCCAAAATGACCAGGCCTCGTCGAACATTCTTGCCCACCGTCCCAGAGAAAACGCTCATCATAACTCCTCCATTGCTATTCATGTGAATTTTTCATGCCATCAGAACCCTGTCTGCCCACTTGCATGTAAGCTTGTTCTGCCGCACGTTGCTCGGCTTCCTTTTTCGTTCGTCCTTCGCCCCGCCCCATGATCGTCCCGTGGATTTCCACGGTCAGCTCAAAGAGCTTTTGATGATCTGGACCAGATTCTTGTATCAACCGATACTGAGGATTCGTGCCCTCATGCTTATGTACCCATTCTTGCAACCGGCTTTTCCA
The DNA here is from genome assembly GCA_029879555.1 of Nitrospirota bacterium. Classification (GTDB taxonomy): domain Bacteria; phylum Nitrospirota; class Nitrospiria; order Nitrospirales; family UBA8639; genus Nitrospira_E. The sequence goes on from JAOUQB010000186.1 coordinate 4,790, forward strand.
ATCTTCATCACCTGTTAACCCAGGACGCTCTCGTAAACTGCCAATTTCTGTAGCCAGCGCCCTGGTAATCACTTGGCGAGCTGCCTCGAGTCCACTATCAAGATACACCGCCCCGATCAGGGCTTCAAGCGCGTTCGCTAACAATGAATGTTTTTCTCGTCCCGATGACACCTCTTCGCCACGCCCCAACCTCAACCATTGGCCGAGTGTCAGGCGTTTGGCGGCTTTGGCCAGGGTCACCCGACTAATCAAACCCGCCTTCAGCTTGGAGAGCTCCCCTTCTGTGGACTGAGGAAATATCGCAATGAGACGTTCGCTAATCACCAGGCCTAACACCGCATCGCCTAGAAATTCCAACCGTTCATTATGTTGGACAGTTGCCGGTCCTTGCCCCTGCAAAAACGATCGATGTGTCAGGGCTTCAATTAACAAACCTTCTTGCTTAAAGACATAGTTCAGTGTGCGCTGAATATCTTCGATCGGCAACACGAGTCCTCACCATCATCATCTAACTAAGCACGAATCTCATGGCAGGCCGTGCTCAGGCTGCCAGAATCTTCGCATTGTATCATATCGCGTAACCGGGCTAGGAAGGGAAAGTTGGAGACAACTGAATTTGGCAAAGAATACCATCAACCAGGCCCCTCATGACTTGGGCGTTAAGCCTCCTGCCAGCGACGAAAAACCAGGCAGGCATTGACACCGCCAAATCCAAACGCATTGGAAATGGCCACATCAAGAGAACAGGCTCGTGACTGATTGGGGACATAATCCAGATC
>JAOUQB010000187.1 GCA_029879555.1 Nitrospirota bacterium
CACCCGACGGTTTTGCGCTTGGCCCTCTTCCGAATCATTGGGCACGGCCGGTCGAGTATCCGCATACCCCGTTGCCGCAAATTCTTGGGGATCCATTCCAGTCTGCTCAATTAAAAACCGAAGCACAGTGGTAGCACGGGCCGTCGATAACTCCCAGTTCGTGGGATACTGTTGCTTCAGCCGCCCATAAATGGGATTGTTATCGGTATGGCCTTCGACTTGGATATTTTTGTTTGGTAGCGTGGCTAATACCTGGCCAACTTGCTTCATGATATCTAATCCCAGCGGAGTCAAATGGGCTTCCCCAGAATCAAAGAGCACTTGTCCGAGCATTGTTAAGACCAACCGATCCTGATGTTGGGTCACCATTAAACTCTTTCCAAATTTTTCTTCCAGCGCTTTCGTAATTCGATCAATTTCCCGGCCAACCGTCTGGACTTCACCCTTCACTCGAGCCAATTGAGCTTCTTGCGCTTCCCGTGCTGCACGGACTTCCTCTAGTTCCTTTTTGAGATGCTCTACGTGACGAAGCCGCGCTTCCAACTTTTGCATCTCTTCTTCGAGTTGCTCGTTCTGTTTGCGCAATTGCGAAAAATCGTTCAGTTGGGACGCCAGCGTCGATCGGACGTTCTGAAATGCTTTGGCTAAATCATCAAAATCCACTCCATCCTCGTTCATACCGACGGCATAACTCGCTGGTGTGGCCCCTGACAGTTTTCCGAGTCCAGTGACTTGCGAATACAAGGCTTGCAATTCTTGTTTTAAGGCCTCTAAATTTTTCTCCTTGAGCTGTTCTTGGACTTCGACTGTAGCCTCGAGATCGTTGTTAGCCTCTTGAAGTTGTGCCACCGTCTTTTCTTTCTCGTTCAAGGTCTCTTCGAGTTGTGAAAAGGCCACTTCTTTTTCCCGGATATCTTGTTGGAGGCGTTCGACTTCTTGGGTCGAATTCTGTTGCGTGGAGGCTAATTCTTCCATCGCTCGTTCATGAGCTTGTTGACTCATACACCCTATCACCATCGTCCCCATGAACATGACACACAACAATTGAATGGTCTTCATAGCCTTACTCCTTCACATGATTTCCCAAGCACACCCACAACTCTGACGGCCCACAGGCCAAATTCCGTCCCTCACTTGGAGGTGGATGCTGGCACAGGATCGCTGATTTCCTGTCGAACGGGAACCCAACCCTGCACTTCTAAACATTTTTCAATCCGATTTTCATCCAACCCCACTGCACGCTGAAGGGACTGACATTCTTCCTTATCCTTTTGCAATTCCGCCTCTCCTGCGCCCGGCTTCTCCCAATAGACCGTTATCGTTTGCATACACCCCAAACTAAGAACGATGGCCACGGCCACTACTAGAAACGTTACCTCATGAGTCCGCATCTGCTTGCCTCCCTCTTCAGATTGACATTCACACGGCCAACTCGACCGCGCTGGCTTTACTCACTGGAAGAAGGGAAGAACGCACATCACGCGCTCTTACCCCTTTTCGGTATCTCCCCGTCTAACCTTGAGGTAACCACGGGGAAAGACCAGAATTCTTCATCAAAGGCAAGAATCTTATCATAAGATGAATCATCGAGAAGTCTTTCTCTATTCAAGAGAAAGAAGAAAGATGGGGTTAACTTATCGCCCGACGGCGAGAGGAGGAAGGGGAGACGGACTCGAACCCATCTGTTGCACCAGATGGGTCACACTGGCATCCATCATTTCCATTAGTGGGCCCGGATACAGCCCAATCCACAACACCATAATCGCGAGAGGAATCACCGTGGCTAACTCTCGATGGGATAAATCGGGAAGCAGGGCCGCGGCTTTTGTCGACGGTTCGCCCAAGGCAACCCGCTGCAACATCCACAGCATATACGCGGCGGCTAAAACGATCCCTCCCATAGCGAGCAACACCATCACGAAGCTGACATCCGACGTCCCGACCAACACCAAAAACTCTCCGATAAAATTACACGTCCCCGGCAACCCAAACGCTGCGACCGAGAAGAGAAAAAATAACGCCACAAATCTGGGCATGGATTTATGCAACCCCCCATAGTCCCTAATGGCCCGACTGTGCGTACGGTCATACAATTGTCCAACCGTTAAAAATAATGCACCCGTCGTCAGTCCATGATTAAACATTTGCAGGATGGCTCCCTGAATCCCCTCACTGTTGAACACGAAAATGCCAAGCGTGACAAAACCCATATGAGACACCGATGAATAGGCCACCAATTTTTTGAGATCCGTTTGGGCTAAGGCCACATACCCTCCATAGATAATGGCAAACACCGACAACCAAAGTATGAAGGGAGCAAATTGCGCAGACGCCTCTGGAAACATGGGCAAACAAAACCGCAAAAACCCATATCCACCCATTTTGAGCAAGACCCCGGCCAGGATCACGCTCCCTGCGGTCGGAGCTTCGGAATGGGCATCCGGTAACCAGGTGTGGAACGGGACCATTGGCATCTTAATCGCAAATGCTAAAAAGAGGGCCAGGAATAACCAGAATTGTGTCGTAGCAGAATAGGTTTGTTCGCTAAGAACGATCAGGTCATAGGTATGGCCCCCTTCCAGATAGAGTCCCAGTATCCCAATTAACAGCAATAAACTCCCGGTCAGACTGTACAGCACAAACTTGATTCCGGCTGCGATGCGGTTTGGACCGCCCCACAGAATAATCATGAAATACATGGGAATCATGGTGATTTCCCACAGCATGAAAAAAAGAAAGAGGTCTAAGGCGGTAAACACCACAATCATGGCCCCTTCGACCAAGAGCACCAAGGACATAAAGGCTCGCACCCGTGTGGTGATCGAATTCCATGAACACAAGATACACAAGGGACACAAGAGCGCGGTCAACAAGACCAGAAGAATACTAATGCCATCGACCCCCACAGCGTATTGAATATTGAAGGTCGGCATCCATTCCATTCGTTCCACAAATTGCATCCCTTGTTTCCCAAACTCAAACTTCTGCCACAGAATGAGGGCGACACAAAATTCCATCATGGTGCATCCAAAGGCAATGCGACGAATCCATTCCTCATCACGAACGACACCCATGAGCGCAATCCCCAAAAAGGGAATAACCACCATCCAACTGATAATATGTTCGGTAAAGAAGCTCATATGTCCCTCATAAAGAATGATTCCTTATCTTCTCAGCCTTCAATTCTTCATGCTCACAGAGGAACGATCCTCTGAAAGCCATTACACTAAAAAATATAAAAGCCCGATGGCTGACACCAGCCAAAAAACCATGACCAGTAAATGATGTTGCAGGGTACGAGAATCCGCTTCTTGTAAGGCCAGCCCAGCAGAATCCGCTTTTTTTAAGACTTGCCCAATATTGGCTTCCAACCAACGAATATCCACAACTCGCCACAACCAGCGCCCCAGTCCCACACTTGATCCGCCTAAACCCATCACCGCCCGATCGATGCCCTTAATATCAATCACTCGCCAGAGCCAATTGGCAAAACTGATTGAAAAGGATGCGATGCTGTGAATGGCTCGATCAAATACGCGAACATCCACAATCCGCCAAAGCCATATGGCCAAGGCGAGTGTGGGTTGGACCACATACCTCTCGTACCATTCGTCCACATATCCCTTATGGAGAAATAGAACATACAAGGCCTTTGTCCACACCTGTTCTTTGGCGGACTTTTGGGTTCCCCTCCTCATACTGGAAATCGCATAGGCCCATCCACACACCGCCATCCCCACCGGAAGCAGCATCCACCCCAAGTTTTCCGAGACAGGCCAGGTCCCTGCTCCTGTCGAAGAGAGTAAAGGCAAGGCGGGGGCAAGAAACTCGACCCACCACGTCCACACTATCATCAGCCAATAGAGCATCACACCGCCCACGGCAGCAAACACCGCGAGATGGACGGGAGAATAGATCTGTGGGCTGACCATCACGGCTCTGCCGTTTGCCGCACCAGGAATCATCGGCCCATGTTGAAAGAGAAGCATGATCCCACGGAAAAGATACACTGCGGTAAAAAACACCGTGGCAAGACCCATGGCCCAAAAGACTACTCCCGCTGAGGCAAATCCATTGGCCATCCAGAGCCCTTCATACGGACGTGAAAAAATGATCCATGGGGGCAAGCAGGCCAAGATCAAGGCCCCGAGATAGAGAATCACAGGGGGTTGGAAATTCCGTCGTGAAGAGGATGCCTCATGGTGGTTCGCATGGACAGCTTTCAACGCATTGCCCGTGGACAAAAATAAAAATGCTTTCAAGCACCCATGAGCCAGTAAATGGAAGAGCGCGGCCACAAAGGCCCCAATCCCACACGACATGATCATGAACCCAATTTGGCTGATGGTGGAATAGGCCAGGTTTTTTTTGATATCCGATTGAACCATCGACACCATCGCCGCAAATAACGCAGTCGTTCCCCCGACTATCGCGATAAATATCATGGCCTCTGGCGACAAAACGATTAACGGACTTAGACGAATCAATAAAAATGGACCGGCGTTGACCATGGTGGCTGCGTGAATCAACGCCGACACGGGGGTTGGGGCTTCCATCGCGAATGGGAGCCACACATGAAAGGGGAATTGTGCTGACTTGCCCATGGCTCCAATAAACAAGAAAAACGGGATGATCGTGATTGGGTGGATTTGATACTCCATCCCCATCCAACTGAAGAGCGTCATGGTGTGATCTTGCAAGCTTTCCGCCTGTGACAGGATCGTCTGAATATCCAGCGTCCCAAATGTTGCAAAAGTTAAAATGATGCCGAAGCCAAAACCAACATCAGCAATCGCATTGACGATAAACGCTTTCGTGGCTGCTTGAACCGCTGGCTTCCGTTGAGCCCAATGAGAGATCAACAAGTAGGAACACAGGCCCATTACCTCCCAAAAGACATAGAGCATGAGGAGATTCCCACTCATGACCAGCATCACCATGGAAAAGGTAAACAAGGCGATGACCGCAAAGAACCGGTTGTAGCGAGGGTCGCCAATCATATAGCGGGAAGAAAAAACATGCACCACACTGCTCACCCCCGTGACCAACAACAACAGAAGGACGGTGACTTGATCGATATATAGATTCAAGTCCACGACGAGTGACCCGACTTGATAGAGCCGGTAGAGCGAGACCGAGACAGGCCCATTCCTGACCACCTCCAAAAAAGCCAAGACCGACACACCAAAGGAAAGGCCCAGTGCCGGTATTCCGATGAGGTGACTCTGTTCACCCCACCGGCGTCCACCAAGAGCCAGCACCACTGCGGCCAATAACGGACAAAGGGGAATCAGAATAAATATTGACATCATGACTCTCAAAAACCTGGTGGTAACGCGAGACGAATTAATGCGCTCACCAGGGGATCACTCCATAAACCAAGAATCAGGACGGCCATCGACGTCGCCCCTAAACTCAACTTGATTGGGAACGGAGTTTCAATTCGCTCAACCGATGAAGGCATTGAGGCCTGACGAAATACGCGTTCGAAAATTTTGACAAAATACGCGAGAGTGAGCAGTGTTGAGAGAAGCACAGCACCCACGGCG
>JAOUQB010000188.1 GCA_029879555.1 Nitrospirota bacterium
TTGAATGTTTCGGTGAACCCATCACTATAGGTATGAATGATAGTGGTCGAAGGGTCAAGTTTCTCAATGGGAATAGACCCCATGGTTTGTCCGACCTGGCCTTCGGCAATAGTTTCTCCTTGGCCATTGACGACCTTTATGTTTTTCAAATATCTAGTCGGTGATGCCGCCTTGAGTTCAAGGGAATCCTCCGGAGGAACAATGTGCCGCATTCCCTCCTCTTTTTTCACCGTGACACACCCAGAACCAACTAGGAGTAAACATGCAATCATAGACAATCTGAGGGGGACCGTGAGGGCCTTCTCCGCACGGCAAATCTGTTTAAACATGTCAAACCTCCTTGATAATAGAAAACCGCCACAAGTGAAATGGAGTTCGCACACCACTTCCATGAGGCCAGGAAAAACCGTATTTTTTTGAGACCCTACAAAAAGGCTTTTAATAAAGCAATCTAGTTGGGCTTATACTGAGCCCGACTTTTCGTCATTATTTTTTACAATTGGGCCAAAAGGCCCGCGAGGACCTGAGGAAACGCAGCCGGAGGGCTATTGTGAAAATACTTCCTTGAGGAGATCGGTGACACGGGCGGCTGGGTTGGTTCGAATTTTTTGCTCTTCTTGCGCGAGCGTATGGAACAACCCGTCCAAGCTTTTTCCCGTCACATAATTATCAAGATCAAACTGTTCCGCCTTGACGAATGGCAAGGCGGTGTATTGGCCAACCAGGGACTTATATTGGGCAGCCACTCCAACCTGGTCCATCGCTGCGGTGACTTTCGGTTTAAATACTTCGGTCAATTTTCCTTTGGTCTTTTCTTTAAAGTATTCCGTGGCGGCGGTATCTCCTCCGCTTAAAATTTTCTTGCCATCTTCAAACGACATCTCAGTCAGCGCTTCTTGAAAGATGGGCTTGGCCAGTGGCGCAGCCTGTTCGGCCGATCGATTCATGCTCACCACGAATTCATCAATTTGTGGTCCAAGACCAACCATGCGTAACGCCTTATCCATTTTTTGCAATTTATCGGGAAGTAAGATTTTAATGGCTTCATTTTTGAGAAACCCGTCCGTATTACCGGTAAGAGCAACCGTATTTTCTGTGCCCACCTCAAGCGCTTCCTTCAATCCCGAGATAATCTTTTCATTGCTCAGACCGGTGCCCCCCGACTTTCCAAGTTGCTCCATCCCTTTCTTGGTGAGATCTTCCAAGAAATCGAATTGCGCACAGGCTGCTTGTGGAATGAGAAGAAAAAGTACAACGCTGAATAATTGAGGAATCTTCATGTTAGACCTCCGTGAGTCCGTTAGGACCAAAGAACAGGTTAGGAGAGGGGGAAGGAATTCTAGTGTATGACTTTGGCAAAGACGATGCAATCGTTCGCCAAAATCCTGAGTATTCTCGCCACTTTCATTGAGAAGATGAAAATCGATGCTGCCGCCAGGCTTCGTAAACAACGACGGCCACGGCATTACTGAGATTCAGACTGCGGGAATGTGGTTGCATCGGAATTCGTAGGCGTTGAGTGGGAGGAAGAGCCTCCAAAACATGGGCAGGAAGGCCGCGGGTTTCTGGCCCAAAGAGCAATGCATCGCCCTTTTGAAACACAACCTCATGATAATTCGTTGGGCCTTTAGTGGTCATCGCAAAAATGCGTGGCGGCTTATGCGCATCGAGATAGTCTTGCAGCGTTGGATAATCTTTCATGCAAGCCAATTCATGATAATCTAACCCCGCACGACGCGCCCGTTTATCATCTAACTCGAAGCCCAATGGATGAATCAAGTGCAACCCGAATCCCGTATTGGCACAGAGCCGAATGATATTCCCCGTATTCGGAGGGATTTCAGGCTCATAGAGGACAACATCTAGCATTGGTTATCGCTGGAATTCCCAGACATTTCCTCTAGCCCTTCTACCGGGATTCATACCGTCACGACCCACATTCACCAGTCCTCTTCCGGGCGGACTCTTTTCTTCAATTTTCAATAGTCGTTCAGAAACTCCAGAATCCCTACGACTCAATTTTGCCCGCACAATATTCCACAACCATCCTCATTTCAGTGGGCAGAGGACTATCAAATTCGACCCACTGATTGGACACAGGATGCTGAATTCCCAACATTGTGGCATGCAACATCATTCTTTGAATAGGGATCCCTTCCATTAGGCAAAACTTCTGTCCGCCATAGACTGTATCACCGACAATAGGACAGCCCAGCGAGGCCATATGAACTCGGAGTTGGTGTTGTCGCCCAGTTCGCGGTGTTAATTCGATACGAGAACAAAAATTTCCAAATTCTTGCAAGACAGTATAATCCGTGGCAGCAGACTGAGGCTTGTTCGTATAGCCCGAAACTTTCTTCCCATCATTCACATCACGCCCAATGGCGAGATTGATCGTTCCTCGATCAAAGCTTGGTTTCCCTAACACGATGGCCTCATATCTTCTGGCAATAGTGTGTTCTGCAAATTGGGAACACAGCACACGATGTGCTTGGTTTGTTTTGGCCACGACCATGACTCCAGATGTTTCCTTGTCGAGGCGATGCACTAGCCCAGGATAGACCGATCCAGACTTGAGTTCTTTCTTTTTATCAAATAACTGGAGATGTTCCAATAAACCGTTCAAGAGAGTTCCCTCCCAATTGCCTGACGTTGGATGCACGACAATTCCTGCTGGCTTATTCACGACCAACAAGGTGGCATCTTCATAAATGACCTCAAGCGGAACAGCTTCATCATTCACCATCAACGGTCCAGGCTCCGGTTTATCCAGAGAGATCCGGTCTCCTGGCTTCACCTTCTGACTAGGCTTCACCACTTCGGCATTGATTCGAACGCGTCCGGCCATAATGAGTCGCTGTACGCGAGATCGTGAAACGCCTCGCTCGTGGCTGACCAAAAAGGCATCCAACCGTTTGACCCTTTCTCCGGGGGGCACAATAAATTCAGTAATCACACACAACAACCTTGTAATAGGACTGATGCTCTTGAAAATGGAGAGCCATTCTTATCCGATGAGTTCCATTATTAATTTTTCTTGCGACTACACCACTCATTCGCAAGGATTTGGGGGGGGCGCCGATAAAGCAAGAAAACAACCGTTAACCTATTTCTTTGAAGGAGAAGACCATGGCAATCGGAGGCTTAGAGGCTCAACCAATTTTTTCACAACCCCCATCTCCGTTAGTTGCACAAACTCAAAAGAGTGGTCCTGCGTTGAGGCCCAACAGCAATGGGATTGAAAAAAGCAAAGAACCAGCACAATCGAATCTCTCTTCCCCTGTTCAAGATCAGGTCTCATTATCCAGAGAGGCTCAGACGCTTTCAGCTACCAGCCATTCACAGAATGAGAAAAATAATACGTTTCAAGGATCGACTTCGCCTTTTGATAAATAAAAGCCATGAGGCATAGGGATTGTTTTTCTTGGCTTGAATCGGCACCCACAACTCAGCGTCGTTCATAGAGCAGCTCACAGGCCTGCGCATACCCTTGTAGCCAACCTTCATGATACGCCTCATGCAAGGCTCGTCTAACCTGATCAATGGCTTTCTCTCCCAGGAAAGATCCAGGAACCTCTGAACACACCATTTCTACCGCGATATCGACCAGCCGCTCTCGAAGTTGCCAGAGCTCATCGGTGACAATTTTCTTGATTCCTTCTTCCCCACATTGCGTCACAATTTTTTCAAGAAAGGTGTCATAGCCTTGAACCTCGATCACTTTGTCACGAATACGGCGCAACTCTTCTTTGATGCTATTGGTATCTTTAATCATGACTTTAAAAAGTTGTTTCCGTGCTTCCTCCCCTAATGTCCCTTCCATTCGCTGAAGAACCGCTCCAGGAGACGGGGCCGAATCGGCTTCTTCTTCATCCCGACGAGACGCCATAGGGCCCACGTTTCCCAATCGCATTCGATCATAAGCTTTTCGAGCATCAACATCTCCAAGAATTTCATAAGCCGCATTGACTTCCCGAATCTTTTGATCGGCTTGACGACTCCCCTGATTCCGATCAGGATGATATTGCAGCGCTAATGTGCGGTACGCCTTTTTGATCTCATCCTGTGAGGCTTGAAGCGCCACTCCCAGAACCGCATAATAATTCAGCGTGGCCATTTCACAATCCCCTTATGCAGCAATATTGTTTCCATTTTCGGAAAAGGCATGCACCAGCACTCCCCTTTGGCTTCAACTCCTGATCGAATGAAATTGTACTCTAGGCTCTGATGATTTCGCTTCCCGCATCTACCTTGCCATTTATCTACGCCCTGGTTCCTCTACTGCTTGGATACCAAGGACCATCCCAGTCTCTTTGGGCAACAGTCTTTTCAGACATGATTATGACGCCACCGCCACAAGAAGTCTCAATCACAGATCTTGTGAAGGATCCGGAAACCTTTCATCAACAGCATATTTCCGTCCGAGGCCTGGTCACTCAACTTGAACTTCATCTCGACGAATCCGAACTGCACCTGGACTTTGTCTTTCGTCTATCTCAAGGCCCGTCTTCCATCCTTGTCTACGGCAGGCATGATCGTACACGGGGCGCACCAGCCATGAGCATGAATGAAACGGTCGAGGTTGTTGGGCTTTTTTGGAAGAAGCAAAACAGAAACGGAATCTCAATCCTGAATATTCTGGAAGCAATAAACGTAGCACCCTATCCATCCTCAATTCCTAGCCGCACCTAACCACGATCAGCCGTTTATGTTTTAAGATAATTACTCAACATTCCTGCCACTGTTTCTAGGTCAGTTTTGGGTGAAGGTATTGGTGAAAGGGGCAAAGATAGTACCTCCTCCAGCGTCTTTTGCCAGATACCCGCGTCAAAATCCGCCCGTGTCATTTCTAAGGCCCGTCCATAGCGATGCACATAGGCCACCAGTGAGTCTTCATCCACAAAATTGTTGCGCCTGACGTACACGATGGGAATACACCACTGCACTGCGGTCGTAATGGTGGCATACCCAGGTTTCGTCATCACCACATCCGCCTGCTTCATAAATTCCCCAAACCCCATTTTGAAATCTTCTATGCGGTGAATTCGCGTGAACGACTGTGCCACAGATACGCCACCCACCAAAAAATGAAAGCCTTCACACATCTCCATTTGGTTGAAAGGAAGCCCCGTCAGTGGAATGCCTCCAAATGCGATCAAGACCAGCTTTTCTCCATCTTTCAGTCCAAGAATTTCTCGTATTTTCCTTGAGGGTGTTCCAAGAAGTGGGAAAGATGGACTTGTATCTGTGGTCAGGGGGAAGGCCGGCATCGGAATACCCGGATAGAGCCGAATGAGGTGGGCAGCCTTAGCATATTCCTGACAAATATGTTCATAGATGGCCAAATGCGTCGCATTGGCTCTATCCATGTATGGCACAAGCACCTGATCCCAGGAAAGCGAGCCAATGGCCACGGCCGGACATTGGGCTTCAAATGCACTAGCTATAGCCAAATAGGAAATATTGGAAATCACGAGCTGGGGTTGAACCTTATTCATGGCCGATACTTCCTGATTCACTCGTTCATTCCAATTGTGG
>JAOUQB010000370.1 GCA_029879555.1 Nitrospirota bacterium
CAGAGTCGTCCATTTAATCTTCACGTCTTCTTGAATCAAGAGTTGCGACACTTTTTTCAACAGGGCCGGTGGGTACGATTCATCCGAAAATAGAAAATGTTTCGCCTCATATTTATCTTGTAACGCTTTAATCTCCCGAACAACGTCCTGGGCAGGCTTCCCACGATATTGGTCGAAGTAGCCTTGTCCATGATCGCAGAAGGTACAACGTCCCCAATAACACCCTCTGGTCGCGAGATAGGGCAAGATTCGTTCTGGCACAAAATACATATCTAGCGGCAATCCCTCAAAATCCGGCAGAGGCAACGCCGTTGTTTTCTCCGTATAAATTTCAGGATTAACCTTGATCTGCCCATCTTGGTACCACATGAGGTTAGGAACCTGTTCCCACGTACGCTCCCCGGCCAACGCTTCTAACAACCAAAGGAGAGCATGCTCCCCTTCATACAAAATGGCCGTATCAAAGACATCTGTAAAAAACTTACCTTGCTTGGGAAGATCTTCCTGCAACCGAGTAATCACATTCCCGCCCACTGTCACGTGAATATCGGGAAATTCCGTTTTAATCATTTTGCAAAAGGTCATCCCCGCCAGCAATTGCATCTGAGTCCCAATTGAAATACCAATGACTTCAGGTTGCTCCTTATGGATAGCCGGAAGGACGAGTTGGCGGCAGACATCCCGGTAGATATTGACAGCTTCATCTTCCAAGCTCGCCAACACTTCAGTCGATACGCCGGAGCGATACCCTAAATTGCTTTCCATGGGATAAAATACGAGGGAAGCGGGGAAATACGCTGCAGAAATATATTGCATCACATCTCGAAAAATATTGAGAGCCGCTTCTAATTTTTCAGCATGATAAAATCCTTCCCCCCTGACAATAGTCTTCGCTTCATCCGCCTGCTCCGCGAGGGCCATCACATCAACATGATCTTGTGCGCGAAGACACCTCAAACGCCCACGCTCCACATCGGATAATTGCTGACGAGCTTCTCGTTCTTCCAAACCTCGCCGCTGCTGATCCATGCGCATCTTCACCCAAATCAGGAACGTGTCGGTAAAGAACAGATCATACATTTCGATATTAATGTCTTTTTGAATAACCTCATGTCCATGATCACGCAGAACCGCGGTGAGACTGGGAAGGGCGAGGTACGGGGCGGTGGGCACCCATTCCGGGGGAAACAGGAGCATCGTCTTAAACTTACGTCGAGGCTTGGTCGTCGATGCAGCCCCGTCAATCTCAATGAGGGTATCAGTCATCGTCATCCCTTCCTAATGGTTATACCGGAGCAAGATTCGAGGAGGGATCTTGTGAGCCTAACTGAAACTGCAAGCTTGGCAATTTATTGGAACCAAAATGGGAAACATAGAGGAAGACATATTCACGAACGAAGATTTTCAAATCCCACCCGGCATAATGATTTTGCTCAAATTCCTCGAAAACCCGTTCTGCATCTTCAATGCCCAGGCCGTCTTTGACGGTAAAGTAATAGTCCATAGCCAAATCCCAGTCGGGATTTTTATAAAAGGTAATCCCGAACTTTTCCGGATTCTTCGCCACCGGGGTATGTTTACTCAAGTCAAATGTTCCAAACCCAATGGAATGAACATGTTCTCGATTGTCTTCCAAAAATTGAGTTGAAAATTTCGCATCTTCGTAGGTTTCTCCAGGAAACCCGAAAAACCCCATCACATGATTCCAGACTCCATGTCGCGAGGAAAGCTCCAAACTCTGTTGGATAATTTCAGTGGTCGTCGCCTTATCCATGAGCTGTAAAACCCGCTCACTCCCGGACTCATAACCCATATGCAAATATTTACATCCCGCATCTTGCGCATCCTGCCAAATCTCATCGGACAGGAGACTTTTTTCAAATCGAATATGAGTTGTCCAGGCAATATCCAACTTGGATTCCACCAATTTCCGGGTTACCTTCCGGAAAAGGGCTGGTGGATAAGACTCGTCAGTAAAATGGAAATGTCGAGTCTGGTATTTCTCTTTTAAGAAAGAGAGTTCGTCAATAATTTGCCAATCTTTTTTTGTCCGATACCCTGAGGTATACCCCTCCCCATGATCACAAAACTCGCAGCGTCCCCAATAACAGCCTCGCGTCGCCAGATACGGCAAAATAGGTTCCGGCACAAAATATTTCTCCATCGGTAACCCATCAAAATCTGGTGGAGGCAAGGCACCCATATTCTCGGCAAAGGTTTCGCTATTCACATGAATGCCGGATTCATCTCTAAAAATGAGATTCGGGACATGGGATAGCTCTGTTTCATTCGCAATCCCTTCCACTAATCGCAACAGGGCGGTTTCACCTTCATACACAATTGCACTATCAAACAATGCAAACAGTTTCGGTGTATCCGGCAACACATCCCGGAAACGAGTGACGGTGTTCCCGCCAATCGTGACATGAATATTCGGGAACTGCTCTTTAATCAACGAACAAAAGGTCATGGAGGAAAATAATTGCTGGCGAAGAACAATGGATATACCAATGACATCTGGCTTTTCCGCCAGAATAGCTGGCTTGACAATGTGCTCAAACACATCCCGATACACATTCACTTGGGTATCGCTCACGGCATCCAACACCTCAGACGACATAAAAAGCTTATAGGATAAATCCGTTTCCATCGGGGGCATACAAATTCTGGCAGGGGAATACACCAAAGAAATCGTGGCCGTCACTTCCCGAAACAGGGCAATCGCCCATTCCAACTTTTCAGAATCATAAAAATCCGGCGAGCGCACGATTCGTTTGGCCTCTTCGGCCTTTTCTATCAACTCGCTGACTCGGCTCCGGGAACAATCACAAAGGGCAAGCTGTAACTCTACTTCCGCATCGGTTAAATCGCGATCTCTCCCAATTTTTTTCAACCGATCAAGCTGCTGGGGAACCTTTTTGAGCACTCGCCGTAAAAAGTCCCCACTAAAAAACCAATCATACATTTCGAGGTTGACGTCTTTTTGCACCACTTCATGGCCAGCGTCTCTCAGGAACGCCGTCAACGTCGGAAGGCTCAAATATGGTTCGGAGGGATACCAATCGGGAGGGAAGACCAACATCACCTTTGCCCGTTTCCCTGAATTGACAGAATTCGGCTGCGGATGAGCTTTGGAGCGAACCGGACTAATTAATCCGCCTTTGTCATAATTGATTCTCATCTATAATTCCTAGGTAAAAATATGAATTATCTCTCGCTGGGAAATATCCGAGAAAGAACATGCTCAAACAATGGATCACCCAAAAAGTAACTCTTTGATTTTTCATTATTTTTTGAGAAACCGATTGACCATTCTAAGTCCTTGAAAAATGGATGGTCAAGGGTTTGGCGAAATGAACGACTGAAGAAGCGACGCATAAAAATTGACCAAAAAGACACGATCTATTACGATATACACTCATATGTAAACAGTCCCGCCTAAAAAGCAGACTTCTTCAATCACAACGGGCAGCCTTTCTTTTCCTGAGAATAGGGCTGCGTATTATGAGGAATGACCCATGAATGCCATTGCTGTGTCTGAATCGCGAAATTGGATGTCTTATCTCATGGATTCCA
>JAOUQB010000031.1 GCA_029879555.1 Nitrospirota bacterium
GACTATCTGACCGCAAACCTCATCGGGGAAGCACCGAATCCAAATTTACATCACTCAAAATCCCCCTATGAAGCCATCCAACAATTCTTACATCGTGTGTATGGCCCCATTGTCGAGGCCGCTTCACGGGCCGTAGAAATCCCCAAAGAGGCTATGGTCCACATGTTTACCGACATCAGCCTCATGGGCAAATCTGCGGTCCTGGTCGTCTATTATCCGGGTCACAGCCAGCCCCATCAATTACTATTACTCGATACAGCCCCGGCTTGGGATATTATTTTTGAATCCTCAACTGGGTTTAATGAATGGGCCGAAGAACGATATGGGTGGATTGTGTCAGCCCTGAAGACAGAGGCTCAGCGAGATCATCCAGCTACAGTTGAACCCGTAGCCGATTTGCAAGCCGTATTAGTGGAATACTAAGCAACGACCCTGCTATGGTGGGAACCCATGCCGATCAACGTCCTACCCAAAGACACCCCAAGGGGCCGAGGCCCTGAGCCAAGACAAGCTTTTGGTGAAAAACAGGAAGAATTGTTGGCCGAAGGGGAGGAAACTCTCAAAGAAAAAGAATCAGACCTCGCCGACTTAGAAACACAAGCCCTCTGGGAATCCCAAGAAATCGGCAACACCAGTTGGTCCGGCGCCGGTGGCCAACGCTACTCCGACCCCGATTAAGCAACAAGACCGATTAAAGGGTCAGACTCCTTTAACTGGCATACAAAAGAATATGATTTATCCGCATTTACGATAGACTGGTAAATAGAGGACAGAAGCAAACCCTGCCATGGCCCTAACATTCATATTCAGCATAATAAGTCGAAACCTTATCAGACTTTATGGTTTCGATTTCTACAAACCTGCCAAGGTTGTTTGAGCCCTGGCTCAGATCCAATCCATTTTATTTCAAGTACAAGATCAAATTAAACCGTATCTGGATCGTAGCCAAGGTTGGGGGAAAGCCAGCGTTCGACCACCGACACATCCATGTCTTTTCGTTTGGCATAGTCTTGGATTTGATCGTGTTTCAATTTCCCTACCGAAAAATATTTGGCTTGGGGATGGGCAAAGTAGAAGCCAGTGACTGATGCCGCCGGATACATGGCGTATGACTCGGTGAGCTTGATACCAATGGTTTTTTCTACCTGCAGCCATTCAAAGAGATGCTGCTTTTCGGTGTGGTCCGGACAAGCTGGATACCCCGGGGCCGGACGAATGCCACGATATTTTTCTTGAATCAGGTCCTGGTTGGTTAATTGCTCGTCTTGCCCGAAGCCCCATTCGTTCCGTACTTCCCGATGTAACCATTCCGCAAAGGCTTCGGCTAATCGATCGGCCAGTGCTTTCGCCATAATCGAGTTGTAATCGTCATGGTCCTTTTCAAATTGTTCGCATAGCGCCTCAATGCCAATACCTGCCGTCACGGCAAATCCACCGAGATAATCGGCTTTGCCACTGGATTGCGGTGCCACGAAATCGGCCAAGGCATAATTCGCTTCCCCCTGAGGTTTTTCAGTTTGCTGACGTAATGTATGGAAGACGGAAATCGCCTCTGCTCGCTTCTCATTGGCATAGATGGTGATGTCATCTCCCTGACTGTTTGCGGGGAAGAGTCCATACACCCCTTTTGCGGTGAGGAGTTTTTTATCAATGATTTCTCGCAAAAGCTTTTGAGCATCCTCAAACAGTTCTTTGGCTTTAGGCCCGACCACCAGATCTTCAAATATTTTGGGATATTTCCCACGCAATTCCCATGCATGAAAAAACGGTGACCAATCTATCACTGGTACAAGTGTTTCCAACGATAAATCGTCAATAATTTTTATTCCAATGGCCTTCGGTTTGGCCAAATCAGTTTTTTCCCAATCAATATCCACGCCTCGCGTTCTCGCCTCTTCTAATGAGATCAGCTTTTTCGCGGTAGTCTTCGATTCATAGGCTGCACGAGTTTTTTGTTGTTTCTCTTGAATATCCTGCACAAATGCTGCTTTATCGTCCTGGCTCATAAGTTTACGCACAACATTCACCGCTAAAGACGCATCCAGCACGTGCACGACCGGACTGGTATAGCCTGGGGCAATTTTCACGGCCGTATGGGCCTTACTGGTGGTCGCTCCCCCAATGAGCAGCGGGATGGAAAATCCTTCGCGTGTCATTTCTCGTGCATTGTGGACCATTTCATCCAACGAGGGGGTGATCAACCCGCTGAGACCAATCAGATCAACTTTTTCCTGACGCGCAGTTTGTAAAATTTTGTCACAGGGAACCATGACACCCAGATCGATGATTTCGTAGTTATTACATGCCAACACCACCCCGACGATGTTTTTTCCGATATCATGCACATCGCCCTTGACGGTCGCGAGGAGGATTTTCCCTTGGCTCCGACTTGCGCCTTTTTCTTTTTCTGCATCCATAAACGGCAATAAATACGCCACGGCCTTTTTCATGACTCGCGCACTTTTAACGACTTGCGGCAAAAACATTTTTCCCGCGCCAAAGAGTTCTCCGACCACATTCATCCCATCCATCAAGGGCCCCTCAATAACATCCAAAGGCTTATTAAGTTTTTGGCGAGCTTCCTCGACATCCGCATCAATGAATTCAACAATGCCTTTTATCAACGCATGGGCCAGCCGTTTTTCAACCGATTCCTGACGCCAGGCATCATCTTTCACGACGGCCTTACCCTGTTGCTTAACCGTCTCAGCAAAGGTGACCAATTCTTCGGTGGCTTCCGGCCGACGATTCAGCAAGACATCCTCCACCAACTTGAGCAGGTCTTTGGGAATTTCTTCATAGACCCCCAATTGACCGGCATTGACAATGCCCATATCCAACCCGGCCTTCACGGCATGATAGAGAAAGGCCGAATGCATGGCTTCACGCACGACGTTGTTCCCACGAAAAGAAAAAGAAATATTGCTGACCCCTCCGCTGACTTTGCAGAAGGGCAAGGTCGCTTTGATTTGCCGTGTCGCTTCGATGAAATTCACGGCATAGCCATTGTGTTCTTCCATGCCGGTGGCCACGGTCAAAATATTCGGATCAAAAATAATATCTTCTGGCGGGAAATTCAGCTTGTCCGTCAGAAGTCGATAGGCTCTCGTACAGATTTCTACTTTTCGTTCGAGGGTGTCGGCCTGCCCAGATTCGTCGAATGCCATAATCACGGTGGCTGCCCCATAGCGTTGAATGAGGCGCGCTTGCTCAAGAAACTTGTTTTCCCCTTCTTTCAGACTAATGGAGTTCACGACGCCTTTACCCTGAATACATTTCAGCCCGGCTTCAATGACGGACCATTTGGAGCTGTCTATCATGACCGGCACACGCGCAATATCCGGTTCCGAGCCAATCAGATTTAAAAATTCCACCATGGCCTTTTCCGAATCCAACAGCCCTTCATCCATATTCACATCGATAATCTGGGCGCCTCCTTCTACTTGCTGACGCGCCACGGCCAGGGCTTCCTCCAAATTTCCATTGTGAATTAATTTGGCAAATTTCGGCGATCCCGTGACATTCGTGCGCTCTCCGATATTCACAAAATTGGCTTCCGGCCGAATGGTTAGAGGCTCAAACCCGCTTAACCGAGTCATGCGTGGAACATGTGTTTTTTTGTGAGGAGCGCAATCTTTGACCCCTTGAGCAATCGCTTGGATATGCGCAGGCGTGCTTCCGCAACATCCCCCCACGATATTGACCCACCCCTGGGTGGCAAAGTCTCTCAAGTCGGCCCCCATGCGTTCCGGCGTTTCATCAAATCCACCAAAGGCATTGGGCAACCCGGCGTTCGGGTAGCAACTAATATAGATGGGGGCCACCTTGGAGAGTTCAGCAATATAGGGACGCATTTGCTTAGCCCCTAAGGCACAATTTATTCCGACGCTCAACAGGTTGGCATGAGAAATAGAATTCCAAAAGGCTTCAATTAACTGTCCAGATAATGTGCGGCCACTGAGATCCGTAATCGTCACGGATGCCATAATGGGAATTTCGCGGTGGATTTCATCGCAGTATTGGGCTATAGCAAAAAACGCCGCTTTCGCATTGAGCGTGTCAAAGATGGTTTCGACCATCAGAAGGTCGACGCCGCCCTCGACTAATCCTCGAACCTGATCATAATAGGCCTGAAATAAGTCATCGAAGGTCACCGCCCGAAAAGCCGGATTATTCACATCAGGCGACATCGAGGCCGTACGATTGGTTGGCCCCAGGGCTCCAGCCACAAAACATTGACGACCGGGTTGCTCAGATTGCACCCGCGCCGTTGCCCGTTTAGCCACTTGGGCGCCAGCCAAATTTAATTCATACGCAAGGCCTTCCATTTGATAGTCGGCCATAGAAATGGCGTTGGAATTAAAAGTATTGGTTTCTATAATATCTGCTCCGGCTTGAAGATACTGCACATGAATATCTTCAATGATTTTTGGTTGCGTTAAGACCAAAAGATCATTGTTTCCCTTCACATCGCAGACATGATCTGCATATTGGGTTCCGCGAAACTCCGCTTCATTTAAATTATGCGTTTGAATCATCGTCCCCATCGCCCCGTCCAGCACAAGAATTCGATGGTTCAACAGCTCTTCTAATTTCTCAATCATGCCTATCCTCCCATGACGCACATGTGTCACAAATGATGATTCTACACATTCAAGCTTTCTACCCTACATCTCCTGCTTCCTTATTCTTGACTTCAAGGATTTTTTCCCCATAGGATAACCCATCCCTCACCTGACAGAGTTTAGCTATGACATTTCTCAGTCTACTTTGTACAAGATCTCCGTTGCAGCGGCGCATTCTAACCATCGGATTATTCTGCTTCGCGGCATTAGCAGCATTTCCTACCATCAGCCTTGCCAAGCCCTACTTTGAAGATGGGTTTCTGGGCCTGACCCAAGAAGAATTACACGCCCAACTAGGGACGCCCATGGCTGTTCGTTCCCGAAAGGCCGCGCTTCGAATTTTTAGCTATTACACGTTTCCCGACTGGCAAAAGTATTTTAAAAATTTAGTGTCCCCGGAAAATGGAGAAGACGTGTATACCTACACGCGAAATGGAATTCAGGTTCGCTATTCCTTTTCCTATATACCTGACCGGAGTGAACACAAAGACTTTCCCACTCTGTATATCCAACGATGCGAAATTGAGTTTTCTCCTGCAGTCCCAATGGATACGATTCACTCCCTCGTTCCAGAATTCCTCCCGCCTTCCGAACAAGCGGCACCAGCCTTTCGATCCAATTTATGGGTCCTCGTCTTTAAAGGTTCTCCCTCCCCTGAAGCCTCGTTTATCGTTAAAGAACGGGATCGAGAAAAACTGTCCTGGTCCTTAGCGTACCAAATGTTTGCGGTTAATGGGATTCCGAAATATCTTTCGGCCCAAACTCAAATTGATCGACTAGAAATCACCACGCAAAGCCTCCAACTGGTCCAACGGCAACAACGATTAACCCATGAACCCATCCTTAATCCCTTTTCTCCAGAATTTCAACAAAAGAGTCCTGTTGAAACGCCAACCGTGAAATCTATTCCTCGCCCTCAATATGCCGATTAAACCGAATTCAGTCCTATCAATTCCTCGAAATCTCTCTAGAGAAATCGAAGGTCGCGCTCTTCCCCGATTGAGAGATACCCTTCGCCCCATTGCGCCTCATCATAGAGGCTCCATTCCCCGGTATGAGTTTCCGGCTTTAAACGAATCCCCCAATTCCCCCCATAAATAACATATGCAGTTCCCGCCCCTGAATCTTCTACTTTCTGCGCATAGGCAGGGCACAGCGGCTGATCAGGATCATCACACCAGCCGGTGACTAGGCACCATTCCCCTCGAGAGAGTCGTTCGTATGACTTGACATGGGTCAGTAATCGAGGAGGTCCCAGTTCCTTAAATCTGACAAAATACGACCCTTCAAAATTAGGATTATGATCAACTTCGAGAAACATATAGGCCTGTCCTTGACCCCTTTTTAAGAGCGCTGATAAAGTGATCACATCGCCAGGTGCTCATGATCCCCCTGACGTACTGGAATTAATTCTTCAATACTCTTAATTCTCTCACTATATTGCAACCCTCGGTTGACTCCGTGAATATCTCTCAAGCAAACAGTTCAACTTCCCACAGTACTCCTACACCTTGGATATGCCGACGCCCGGTTCGAGTCCTCCTGTACTCGCTCTTGGTGGCCTTCGCTCTTTGGATGTTGGGCTGGGGAATCATCCCTCGTTTAATGGACCCCACATTCAAACAGCATGTTGAAAACAAGGCCGTGATGGCCGGGATGAGTCGAGAACAAGTCATGGAAGCCTGGGGTGGACCCTATCAAATGAATGTGAGTTATACGGAAAAGGGCATTCGTCGAGAAGAATGGGTGTATGAAGATTGGATTGATGCCAGCACCATCAAACACCGCTATTTATATTTTGAAGAGGGAAAACTCTTAGGTGGATGGTACTAGTTTCTCGGCAGGTCGCCTTTTAACCTCTGTCCGCTTTTCCTAGGCCAAAATTCCTCCTTTACGGGGTTTCAGTAATTTGCAAACGACGCTCTTTTCCCGGTCCACCGGAAATAATTAAGACCCGCTTCCATTCCCTCAACTGGTAGACAGCCCAAGCATTGGCCTCCCCTTGGTAATAGGCTTCAGGGTCTTCTCCCTTGGCGCTTAGGTAAATGGGCTCCATAAACCCCTCATCCATGACAAATTCCATGAGATTATCAGTCTTCACCCCCTCGCCCTTCAAGGCAACCTGAGACAGTAACTCCAAGATGGCTTGAGGATCCGCGATACTAATTGGTTGCATAGTTACAGACTCCCTACTATTGTGATACGCTAGCGTTATATCGGATACGGTGACGAGGAACAACCTGCCACATTTTCTAAAATAACTCCTCAGGTATTTTCTAAAAATCTATGTTTAAAACACTCTCTCCCGAACAATTTCGCGACCGCATTTTTGATGTCCTTCGTCGCAAACAACATTGGGCCACCCCATATTTTGAAAGCAACGCCATCACAAAGAAACAATTAAACATTTATTTCCATCAAGAATATGTCGTGTATATTCGCGACTTCTCTATTCTTTTGGCCCAAATTCTTGGGAAAAATCCACCCTGGGAGGCCCGACGACGTTTAGCTACTATTATATACGAAGAAGAAACCGGGGGATTTTCTCTGGGGCAACCTCACCAAGAATTATTTCTCCAAATGATGAAAGGCCTAGGTTTCAATCGAGCCGGGTTTCGTGATGTTGAATTATTGGGACCGAGCCGAGCGTATCGAGAATGGTTAAATAATATTTGCCAAGAAGAAGATTGGACCTTTGGAGCCGCAGCCCTCACCATTTTCATTAAAGGCACATCTAGTGATCCTGAAGAAGTCCTCTATCCCAAAGCGCCACAAAACCAAGCTGAAATTGAGGATCTCATTAAAAAGTACCCCCTCGTTCAGTACCAAGGCCTTTCTCTCGAATCCATGGATTATATTCGAGCCCAACATATGTTTGCTCCGGGAGCCAGAAAAGTTATTTATGATATGATTATCCACCATGCTACCGAAACCGAGCAACAATCCCAACTCCTCTCTCGCTTAGAAGAAGCCTTAACGTTATGGGGACGTTATCAAGATGGGATTGCTCGGGCATGTGGAATTCGCCAAACATAAACACTGCCCTCCGTGACGGTAAAAGCTGCCACATTCCTTCGTAACAGGCCCCGCCCATTCATCGCGAACACAAAAATCTACAGGTTTCCTTGTCCTAGTGAGTAACACCTGCTTCAAAGCTCCACGGCACGTATTCCTGACGTGTTGTGGGACCATCCTCACATTATTACTGGCAGTTCAATGTACCTGGACGCCTACAATCAAAACACTCATCCATCAAAGTGAAGAAGGAAATATTACCCTAGAGACTTCCAGGCAATTCAAGATCCTGCCTAATCATCCCCAGGTTCTTTCAGAATCCATAATCAAACAAATCTTGCAAGGCCTTACTCACACTCAAGAAAATGGCCTCCTCCAAGAACTGTTCATTTCGGACTCGAAGCCATCTCCGGTTTTTTCTTCTGCCCAGATAGCCTTCTTAACTCCTCATCTTGTCGATGCCTTTTCCAAGGCGACACCAGAAGAACTCATTGCCTTTCGAATTCCTGGGCAGAAAGAAGGAGCGGCTCAAGTACGTGGGGAAATAGCGGTGTTTCCACCGGCCATCTTCCTTTCCACGATACAGAGCTTTGCCGATTATCAAGGGAATCCCTCTAAGATGGCCTCTTCATCACGAAATCTCCAGAAACACACCACGCTCATGTTTTCCCCAGAAAAGGCTGTTCTTAACCCAAAAGAAACGCAACGCTTCATGAACCTGTCTTCTCAGGACTCTTGGATAGCGATCAACTATGCCGACCTCGTCCCATTCAGTGAAAATGCTCTCGATAAAGAGGCCAGACCTACCCCCTCGATTCAAAATCACCAATTAGAAGGAACTTCCTCAGCAAAGAATACCCTTGAGCAACAATTACAAGACCTGCGAAGAAAGGTTGATGAGCAAGCGGAGGAAATTCAACGGCTTCAACAAGCAACGCCGAAATAGACCGCTAGCCAATTGGCCCCATCGGGAGCTGAAGGATATTGCCTTCCGAAAAATTTAATAGGCCATATACCGAAATTTCTTCTCTGTATAATCCCTTAGCGACATTTCATCAACTCTGACTCTACCAAGCCCCCATTTAGCTCGCTACCTTTCTGACCAACGCCCTAAACGAGGTTATCACGACAAATGGTTTTCACTGAACCCGCACGGAATGGAGCCAAGGCTTTAAACCAAAAATTAATTTCCCTGAATCGCCTGGAGAATTTTTTCCACGACGGGCTCATCAGCGACAGGAAAGGCATACGACCCCAATTCATGGGGAGGAACCCAAGCCATATCAATACACTCCAGAGGCTGGGGATTCCCTGCAAACAGGGAACAGGTGAAGAAATGTAATTCGACTTCTTTCTCTGGATATCGATGGCGAAGAACACAGAAGGGCTGTACATTGCTCACCTCTATATCGATTTCCTCTTTCAGCTCTCGCTTCAAACATTGCTCTAAGCTCTCACCCTTCTCTTGCTTGCCTCCAGGAAATTCCCATAATCCACCCTGATCCGCTTCAAGTTTTCTTCTCGTGATAAAAATTTTCCCCTCTTGATGAATTATGGCGGCAGTGACCACAACAAAGGGCAATTCTACAAGACCTGGGTCATTCATGAAAGGAAACCGTATGGCAAATATCGCGCATAGGACAGAGTAGACAGAACGGTTTGCGTGCGGTACACACCATGGCTCCAAAATCCATTAAGCCTTGATTGAAATCATACCCTTTCCCCTTGGGAATCAGTTTTTCAGACAACATCCACAAAGTAGGTTTTTGTTTTTGGGGATCTCCCTTTCCAATAAAAATCCGATGTAAGACTCGTATCACATTGGTATCAAGAATAGCGGCATCCTTCTGAAACGCAAAGGATTGGATAGCTCCGGCCGTATACCGACCAATCCCCTTCATCGACAACAGCTCATTTTCTTCGCTGGGAATGTTTCCCCCATACCGCTCCATCGTCTCGCAAGCAATTCCATGAAGACGATACGGCCGAATGTTATAGCCCAAGGGATACCAGGTTTTTCGTACGTCATCTGGATGGGCCTTAGCAAGTTCTTGAATGGTGGGGTATTTTTGTAAAAATTCATGAAATTTTGGAATGACACGATCCACTTGAGTCTGTTGCAACATCATTTCAGAGACTAAGACCTTGTATGGATCCTCTGTCCTTCTCCACGGAAGATCGCGGCCCGACTCGGAATACCATTTCAGTAATCGTTTCTGAAATTTCCGTTTTTTTGAAAGAGGAATATTCTGAATCTCAGGATAAACTGTCTTTACTTTAGCTTCTTTTTTTAGTTTTTTTTGAGAAGTCATTGAATAAGGGTTAACAGTCTAAACCAGAATAAAGTGAAAACAAAAGAAGAGAACGTATTTTGTTTATGCTCAGAATCTGATGCATACCTTCATATTTTTCAACTCAAGCCCAACGGAAATCTTCCTTGCTAGACAGTCCTATCTTTCTTCAGGTAATGTCGCCTTTTCATAAAGGGTCATTATCATATTCCTTTCTGATGAGAGCAGTCCCCTAATGCGTTTTTTCTCACCCCCAATGCGGAGGAATACACCATGACCCTTGATTCTGCATAAATTTTCATTAATCACAACCCTCAAGAATTCGGGGTCTTTGTCCTATCATGTGGACGAAATCCTGTTCTAATCTTTCGCTTTCCCTTTCTCAGGGAGCCATTCCCCTTAATCCCATACTTTTGCCTCGCATCTATACAGCGGCGAATTGCCTTCGCCCATGCAGTTCCTTCGGCTTTCCATTTACTTTAAAGGTGTTTTTGCACCATTAGGAGATACATTTATGGCTACGTTTCTTCCCAGCAATGCATTAATTCCCCAAACCAACACACCTAGTCTTATCGCTAAAGACTCAGCAGCAAATTTAACCTTAGACTACCTTAAAACCATAAATCGAAAAGGGGGTCCAATTCCTTCTGAATATTTAGAAATGAATTTAGCCATGAACACTTTGGCTCAATTACACCACTCCGGTGACATATCAAATGCAGATCTCGAAAGCATCCGTACCGAACTGGGAGAGGCCATGACTCCAAAAACCATACAAGGATTTGCCTACACCCAACCACATGGATATGCAGGGGATTTTGAAATTATCGAAAAAATCTACAAAAATCACGTAACACCTGAACCGCATCTTGCTAATTGGGATATTTTTTTCCAAGCTCATCCTGCAGCACAAGCGGTAAGAAATCGGGTTTCATTTTTCCTAGATCAAGTATGGAGTGTAAAAGAACAACCAGGCCGAAAAGCTCGAATCTTAAACGTGGCAAGCGGTCCTGGGCGCGACCTACATGAATGCCTAAATATCATGGGGCCATCGGGACTTCACTTTGATTGTGTCGATCAAGACCTCCACGCGATTCAACATGCCACTCACCTCTGTCAGAAATATACATCCAGCATTACGTTTTATCACCAAAACATCTTCAAATTTACCGCGAATAAAACCTATGACCTTATTTGGTCAGCTGGACTTTTTGATTACTTCTCAGACAGCCTATTTAAACGTATTATCAAAAGGCTGTTACCCTTCCTGGAAAAATCAGGAAAGCTCGTCGTGGGAAATTTTTCTGATGATAATCCGAGCCAAGATTACATGGAATTTTTTAAATGGCTCCTCCATCATCGAAGTAGCAAAAAATTACAACAATTAGCCCAAGAATGTGGCATTCCTTCAAGTAACATTCAAGTTCAACGAGAACCAGAAGGCGTGAATTTATTTCTGATTATTTCAGGGAACGGCTAATCTTCCAAGAATCAAAATCCCTCCACATAAATTTTGTGGAGGGATCAAAATAGAATGAGCTATTTTTCAAAACTGCTCACATTAACCGAGTGAAAATCTAACCAATACTAGACTGCTTGGGGGTATTATTAAAGAATAAATTCCCCCAAGCAGCTTAACACTCCCATGATTCCTTGGAACGCATTTCTTCAAAGCAAAGCCAGGAACACACAATCCCTCAAAATCACATTAGGCTGACCATAAAGAAATTTATTCGCGTAAAACAGCATCCAAAGCAACGCTTAAATCAATCAAATTAAAAGGCTTGGCAACTCGTCCCTTAAACCCATAATTCTTATAGTTTGCCAAAACAGGGTCATTTGAATATCCACTTACCACAATTGCGCGGAGATGGGGCTCGAGAGAAAGCATTTCTTTGACCACTTCCTTTCCTCCAAGTCCTCCAGGTATTGTGAGATCCAAGATAACGGCAGAAAATGGCTCCCCACTATCCTTGGCCTGGCGGAAAACATTGAGTGCTTCTTCCCCATCTGAGACTGCCTTAAAATTATACCCACAAGTCTGAATCATTTCCCCAAGGATATTCCGAATTTGGGCTTCATCATCCATAATCAAGATGTTCCCATGGCCAAATTTGATATCTTGGGTTTTTGGAAGGGGGATATTTTCTTCTGGGGAGAGCGCCGGCAAAAGAAAAGAAAACTGACTCCCAACCCCCTCTTCAGAGTCAGCCCACAACACCCCACCATGATTTCGAATTATGGAATACGAAGTCGCCAGCCCCAAGCCTGAACCAGTTGATTTTGTTGTAAAATAGGGGTCGAAAATTTTCCCTAAATTTTCTTTAGAGATCCCGATTCCTTGATCTTTAACCGTAACGAGAATCCATTGATTATGTAAGGACACCAATTGGTGGCTATGGCTCAGCCGTTCACCCTCATCTTTGTTAACATTGCGCGCCTGAATAACACATTCCCCACCCAGCTCCATGGCCTGCCGTGCATTAAGGACAAGGTTATGCATTACTTGGCAAATTTGGCCGACATCAACATTGACCGCCCACAGGTTCGGTCCAGTACGAAACACAGGACGAACTTTTGATCCAGCAAAAACTAATCGTGCGTTTTCTTCCAATATTGGGCCTAAAGACGCAATATTTTTAATCGGATCTCCGCCTTTAGAAAATGTCAGGAGTTGGCCAGCAATATCTTGAGCACGAAAAGAAGCTTGCTCAGCTTCAACAAGTCGAAGATACAACGGATGGGCGGAATCTACCTCGTATTTAGCTAGAGACAATTGCCCTAAAATAGCGGTGAGCAAATTATTAAAATCATGCGCTAAGCCTCCGGCTAAAAGACCAAGAGACTCTAATTTTGCACTACGTACACGGGCCTCCTCCCATTTTTTTTGCTCGGTCACATCCTGAGCCAACCCAATGATTTTCGTAATTGTTCCCGTCATATCCTTTAACGGATAAGTGCGACTATGAACCCATCGCATTTCCTTATTCGAGCCGATAACCCGATATTCAATATCAAGACTTTTCCCGTCCAAGCGCCTTAAAAATAGATTTTCGACTCGTCCGCGGTCTTCTGGTGCCACAACACTCAGCCAATCAAAGGGATTGTTCATCAACTGTTGAGCATTCCCACCCCAAAGTCGCTCATAAGCGGGGCTGACATAGACCATACATTGCAATTCGATATCCCATATCCAAAACACACTATCAATGGCTTCTGCTAGTTGAAGAAATTTCTGGTCGCTTTCCTTGAATGCCAATTCCGCTGTTCGTACATCCGTTAAATCTCGACAGATCATTAATGCCGTTAATATCTGCTTTCCATTGGCTGGTTCTGGGAAAAACCTTACCTCAAAACATCGCATTCCACGGGTCGTGGGATGAGATATCTCAAATGTAGCGGCTATACCGGTCTTGAGTACACTGCCAATTTTTTCTTCGAAAACATCCGCAACCTTTTGAGATAACCCTAAATCCTCAAGCCGTTTCCCCAAATATTTTTCCGGCGGTAGAGGCTCAAGACTATCCCACCAACGGTTCAAATATAGTATTCGATTTCTGTGATCAATTCGCGCAATAATATCAGGAAGATTTTCAGTTAACGAATGTAGCTCGAGATCCCACC